>JANOKR010000084.1:0-28748 GCA_031419315.1 Betaproteobacteria bacterium | reverse complement strand
TCGAACACATCACCACCAAAGACGCCGCGCAATACGTCGCCGCGGCCGACAAAACCACGGCCGCCACCATCACCGCCCACCACCTGCTCTACAACCGCAACGCGCTCTTTATCGGCGGCCTGCGCCCGCATTACTACTGCCTGCCGGTGCTGAAGCGAGAGATTCACCGTGCGGCGCTGGTCACCGCAGCCACCTCAGGCAGCAACAAATTTTTCCTCGGCACCGACAGCGCCCCACATGCGTCGGCGCTGAAAGAGCAGTCGGTTTGCGGCGCCGGTTGTTTCACCGCACCGGCCGCCATCGAGCTCTACGCCGAAGCCTTTGAAGCCGCTGGCGCACTCGACCAACTCGAAGCCTTCGCCAGCTTTAATGGTGCCGACTTCTACGGCCTGCCGCGCAATATCGGCAGCGTGACACTTGAGCGCAAGCCCTGGACGCTGCCCGAGACGCTGCCCTTCGGTGATGCCACGATCAAACCGCTGCGCGCCGGCGAATCCTTGAACTGGAAACTGACATGAACCGCGACCCCAAAGTGATGCTGCTGATCGACGCCGACAATGTCTCGATCGATGTCATCGAGCAGGCCGTTGTGTGGGTCCACAAACACCATGGCGGCCCGCATCTGCGGCGCGCCTACTGCACGCCGGAATCAGCGGTGAAACACCAGCAGGTCTTCAAACGACTGTCGATCCGGCCGATGGTGAATCTGGCGGCCGGCAAAAATTCCACGGACATCGCGCTGGCCGTCGACGCCATCGACCTGACGATCACCGAGCAGCCCGATGTCGTCGTCATCGCGTCGTCGGATTCCGATTTCGCGCCGCTCGTCAGCCGGCTGCGCGAAAAAGGCTGCCGCGTCGTCGGCATCGGGCAGGACGGCAAGACCGGTGATGAAACGATCGCCGTCTACGACGACTATGAAGTCATGTCGCATCGCAAGGGCGCGGCGACCGCGCCGGCGCGGCGCTTGGCGCGGCCGACGCGGGCGGCCGCTGTGCCGCCAGCGGCACCCACCGCAAGGCGATCGGCGACGTCGGCTGCAACGCCGTCCTCACTGCCGTCCCCGCCGCCAGCCCCGCCGCCGGTCGCCGCGTCGAGGCCAGCGGCCAAGGCCCCAGCAAGGAAGACCGCAGCGCGCAAGACGACTGCCGCGGCGACCGGTATGTTACCGCTAACATCACGACTGACATCTGCGCCAGGATCAGCACCAGTACCCTCGTCGCCACTGCCCGACAAGGCCCGGGCGCTGCTGCAAGCCCTGCCGGCGCTGGCCCGCGGCGAATCGGTCGAGCTGCGGGTGGCGGCCGAGGGCCTGCGCAGAGTTGGCCTGCTCAGCAAGAGCGGCTCGTCGACGAAGCTCTTCGGTCAGTTCCCGGCGCTGTTCGAGCTGCAACCGGCCAAGCAGCCGAACCACGTCAAGGCCTTGCCCGCTGCCTTGCGGTGACGCTTGACGGCACGCAACCCTGGTTTGCGCCGCTGCGAGAGTTGCTTGGCGCTTTGCCCTCCGGGATGCCGGCCGCGGCGGCCCTGAATCAGTTGCCCGGCAGCGGCCCGCGCTTCGTGCCTGCCGACCAATTGCCCGCAGGCGTTGCCTACGAGGCCTTCATCCACCGCACTGGCGACGTGCCCACGCGCGAAAACCTGCATGACCTGCTCAACGGCCTGATTTGGCGCCGCCATCCAGCGCTCAAGGCCCGGCTGAACGCCCTGCAGGCAGCGGATATCGCGGCGCGTGGCATCGGCCCGGTGCGTGGGGCACTGCGCGATGCGCTGACCCTTTTCGACGAAAACGGCGCGCTCTGGATGGACCCGCCGCCAGCGCTGGCCGCCGCGCTGCGCGCGCGGGACTGGCGCGCGCTGTTTGCCACCCACCGCGACCTGTGGCCACAACCACGGTTCGAGATCTTCGGCCACGCGCTGCTCGAACAACTCATCCGCGCACCGCGCAAGGGCCTCACCGCCCACGTGGTCATCGGCGACCCGATGCTCTTGAGCGCTGACGACTGGGCACAAAAGCCATTTCTGCCGCTGCCCGTGCTTGGCATTCCCGGCTGGTGGCCGGCGAATCAGGACCCGGCGTTTTATGACGATTCAAAGGTCTTCCGGCGGCCGGTTTCTTGAAGTCGCCACCTTCGCCCTAACATCCCCGCTGTCGCCAACCCTCGTGCCGCGTTGAAGCGCGGCCAACTGAACCGCCATGAAACGCATCGTCCTGTTCATCGTGACCAATCTGGCCGTGATGCTGGTGCTGGGCATCGCCGCCAGCCTGCTCGGCGTCAACCGCTTTCTCAGCGCCAACGGGCTCAACCTGGGGCAGTTGCTCGGCTTCGCGTTGCTGATGGGTTTTGGCGGCGCGATCATCTCGCTGCTGATCAGCAAGCCGATGGCCAAGTGGACCACCGGCGCGCAGATCATCAACGATTCCACCGACCCGACCCACCGCTGGATCGTCGCCACGGTGCAGGGATTCGCGCAGAAGGCCAAGATCGGCATGCCCGATGTGGCGATCTTCGAAGGCGCGCCGAACGCTTTTGCCACCGGCGCTTTCAAGAACTCGGCGCTGGTCGCGGTGTCCAGCGGGCTCTTGCAGAGCATGACCAAGGACGAGGTCGAGGCCGTCAACGGCCACGAGATCGCCCACGTCGCCAACGGCGACAAGGTCACGATGACGCTGATCCAGGGCGTCATGAATACCTTCGTCGTCTTCCTGTCGCGGGTGATCGGCTACTTCGTCGACAAGGTGATCCTGCGCAACGACCGCGGTGGTGTGGGCATCGGCTACATCATCACCACGATCGTGCTCGACATCGTGCTCGGCCTGCTCGCCGCGATCATCGTGGCCTGGTTTTCGCGCCAGCGCGAGTTCCGTGCCGACTCGGGTGCGGCGCAACTGATGGGCCGCAAACAGCCAATGATCAATGCGCTCGCGCGACTCGGCGGGCTTGAGCCGGCTGAGCTGCCGCAGGCGGTGCAGGCGATGGGCATCGCGGGCAAACCGAGCGGCATGATGGCGCTGTTCTCGACGCACCCGCCGATCGAAGACCGCATCCGCGCGCTGCAGCAGTCGCAGTCCTGAACGACGAGGGGCCCCGCAAGGGGCCCTTCGGTTTTTGCGGCTGCGGGCGTGTCAAGCCGGCAAAAAGCCGTCGACCGACAGATAGCGCTCGCCGGTGTCGTAGTTGAATCCGAGCACGCGGCTGCCAGGCGGCAACTCGGGCAGCTTGATCGCGATCGCCGACAACGTCGCGCCGCTGGAGATGCCGACCAGCAGGCCTTCTTCACGCGCGCAGCGGCGCGCCATTTCGCGGGACGCTTCGGCGTCGACCTGGATCACGCCATCGAGCAAATCGGTGTGCAGGTTGGCCGGCACGAAGCCCGCGCCGATGCCCTGGATCGGGTGCGGCGACGGCGCGCCGCCGCTGATCACCGGCGACGCGGCGGGCTCGACGGCAAAGACCTTCAGCGCCGGCCAGGCGGCCTTCAAGACCTGCGCGCAGCCGGTGAGGTGGCCGCCGGTGCCGACGCCAGTGATCAGCGCGTCCAGCCCCTCGGGAAAATCGCGCAGGATCTCTTGCGCCGTGGTCTGCACATGTACCGCGATATTCGCCGGGTTCTCGAACTGCTGCGGCATCCAAGCGCCGGGGGTCGCCGCGACCAGCTCCAGCGCACGGGCGATGCAGCCTTTCATGCCCTTTTCGCGCGGTGTCAGGTCGAAGCTCGCGCCGTAGGCGAGCATCAGGCGGCGCCGCTCGACGCTCATGCTGTCGGGCATCACGAGCACCAGCTTGTAGCCCTTGACGGCAGCGACCATCGCCAGCCCGATGCCGGTATTGCCCGAGGTCGGCTCGATGATCGTACCGCCCGGCGCCAACGCGCCGCTGCGCTCGGCGGCCTCGACCATCGACAGTGCGATGCGGTCCTTGATCGAGCCGCCGGGGTTGCTGCGCTCGCTCTTGATCCAGACCTGCTGCCCGGCGCCAAAGAGCCGGTTGATGCGGATGTGCGGCGTATCGCCGATGGTCTGCAGGACAGAATCTGCGCGCATAAAAAGTCTCCTTCTTGTGAGGCCGGATTGTGGCGCCGGCAGGACTGCCCTGCCGGGTGGGACAATCGCCACGTGAAGCAAGCCAGACCGCCGCTGGTGCAAGCGTGGAAACACGGCACTGGAGGAAGGTCCGGACTGCACAGGGCAGCGCAGGAGTTAACGGCTCTCCACCGCGAGGTGAGGATCAGAGCAACAGAGACGAGTCGGTGCCGCAAGGCATCGGGTGCAACGGGCAATCTCTGCGCGCAGCAACACCAAATAGGCACACGTTGATCTGGCTCCGGGGAGTGTGCGGGTAGGTGGCACCGAGCCGTTGCCGCGAGGCACGGCCCAGAGGAATGGCGGTCACGGCCGATGCTGCGCAAGCAGTGCCGGCCGCACAGAATCCGGCCTATCGGCTTGCTTCACACTTTTTTTCGCAGGCACAGGCGAAGGCGCGCTCAGGCGGGCACGACGAGCAAATGCCGCGCCCGCCATTTCAAGCCGGCGTCGCTGCTGGGTTGCAGCAAGAGCGAGAGGGCGGCTTGGCCCGCAGTGTCGACCTGGCGCCAGAGAAAGTCGCGCGCATTGCCGGGGTCGTCGGCGACGAAGAGCTGCGATGTCCAGTCGCCAAACGTGGTGTGGCGCACCTTCACGTGGATATGCGGCGTGCGTCCCGGGTAGGGCACCGGCTTGATGGTGCGGAAAATGGCCGCCCCGCGGCTGTCGCTGAGTGCCGCGCCAAAACCCTGGAAGCCGGCGTCGATCTGCCCTGCCGGCATGCGCACGCCAGGGTGGTGGTAAGCGCGCAGCGCATCACATTGCCAGATCTCGACCTCGGCGCCGTCGACGATGCGGCCCTTCGCATCAACGACGTCTAACGCCAGACCCAAGTGCTCACCAGCAGCGACCTGGACCTGCGCGCCGCGCTGCACGCGGGTCAGGTCGGCGTCCCAGTCCAGGTGGCCGGCACCGCCGCCGGCGCGCCAGGCGCGGGGAGGATAAAACGGGCCGTCGGTCATCGACGGCAACACGCTGCGGTTTGACGCGGCCAGTGCCGGCAGGCCGATCGATGCCGCGCTGGCCGCGGCGGCGCTGCCGAGCGCGAGAACAAGTTGGCGGCGGGTTGATTGCATGACCGACATTGAACCACTTTGGCAGAAAAATCACAGGGCTACACTGAGCCGGATGAACCCAAAAGCACAAGCGCTGTGGCAGGGCCCGCGCTGGACGCTGGCGGTGTTGCTCGCCTGCCTGGGCATGCTCGGCCCGTTTTCGATCGATGCCTACCTGCCGGCGTTTGCCGGCATCGCGGCGTCGCTCGACGCCACGCCGGTGCAGATGCAGCAGACGCTGTCGGCGTATCTCTTCGGCTTTGCGGCAATGAACCTGTTCCACGGCGCGCTGTCCGACACCATCGGCCGCCGGCCGGTGGTGCTGGTGGCCACGGTGGTTTTCACGGCGGCCTCGGTCGGCTGCGCGTTGAGCGAAACCATCGTTTCGCTGATTTCATTTCGTGCGCTACAGGGCATGTCGGCAGGCGCCGGCATGGTCGTGTCGCGGGCCATCATTCGCGACCTCTTTGCGCCCGCCGACGCGCAGCGTGTGATGAGCCAGGTGACGATCTTTTTCGGCGTCGCGCCGGCGGTCGCGCCGATGATCGGTGGGCTGTTGCTGGTCTACGCCGGCTGGCATTCGATCTTCTGGTTTCTCGCCGCTCTGGGCACCTGGCTCGGCCTCGTGATCTGGCGCAAATTGCCCGAATCGTTGAGCGCCGAAGAGCGCCAGCCCTTCAACGCCAGAGACCTGATGCGCGGTTATTGGCAGCTCGGGTCGAGCCCGCGGTTCATTGCGCTGTCGCTGGCCAGCGGGATCCCGTTCAACGGCATGTTTTTGTACGTGCTCGCGGCGCCGGTCTGGCTGGGTGAGCACCTGCAACTCGCGCCGACGCAGTTCTGGTGGTTCTTCGTGCTCAGCGTCAGCGGCATCATGGCCGGCGCCTGGTGGAGCGGCCGGCTGGCCGGCACGATCAAGCCCAAACACCAGATCCGCTATGGCTTCACGATCATGGTCGCGGCTTCGCTGATCAACGTGGTGCTCAACGCGACGCTGCCGCCGCATGCGGCCTGGGCGATGCTGCCGGTGGCGGGGTACTCGTTCGGCTGGTCGCTGATGGTGCCGGTGGTGACGCTGCTGCTGCTCGACCAGGTGCCCGACCGGCGCGGCATGGCGTCGTCGGTGCATTCGTTCATCAGCGCCACCGCCAACGGGCTGGTGGCCGGCGTGCTGGTGCCGCTGGTCATGCACGGCACGCTGAGCCTGGCGGTGACCTCGGCGTTGATGCTGGCGGTGGGCGTGGTCGCCTGGTTGTGGGTCAAGCCGCGGGTGAGCTGACGGCGCTCAAGCCGGTGCCTGCCGGCGCCGATAGCAACGGGTGGAGGACCACCTTGATGCTGTCGCCAAATCACCGCCTCGCTCGATCTGCGCTGAATCCGGCCCGGCTCGCCGCCGCACTGTCTGCACTGCTGGCGCTCGCGGTGATGCCGGCGCTGGCCGGCGACCTCGACAGCCTGCGCGAAAAACTCAGCCAGGCGCTTGGCGCGAGCAAAGCACCCGACAGCAAAAGCCCGTACGTGGTGCGCGTGGCGACCAAAGCCAGCGGCGAATTTGAAGTCTCGGCCAAGCCGCGCAGCAAAGCCCACGCAGTGCCGGCCGCGACAAAAGCCGAAACCGGCAGCTGCGCCAAAGGCCAGCGGCAGAGCCCGATCGATATCCGCGGCGGCATCGCGGTGGATCTTGAACCAGTGCAGTTTGACTATGGCGCCAGCGCCTTCGGCGTTATCGACAACGGCCACACGGTGCAGGTCAATCTCGCGCCGGGCAACGCGATCGAGGTGCTGGGGCGGCGCTACGAGCTGGAACAGTTCCACTTTCACCGGCCGTCGGAAGAGCGCATCGAAGGCCGCCAGTTCGACATGTCGGCGCACCTCGTGCACAAGGACGTCGACGGCCGCCAGGCGGTGGTCGCGGTGCTGCTGGAAAGTGGCAGCGCACACCCGCTGGTGCAAGCGGTGTGGAACAACCTGCCGCTTGAAAGAGGCGAAGAAACGCCGGCGCGGGTGCTGCTCAATCCGGCCCGCCTGCTGCCCGCTGACCGGCGCTACTACACCTACATGGGCTCGCTGACCACCGCGCCTTGCAACGAAGGTGTGTTGTGGGTGGTGATGCAGCAACCGGTGTCGCTGTCGGCCGCGCAGATCGATATCTTTGCGCGCCTGTATCCGATGAACGCGCGGCCGGTGCAGGCCCTGTCGGGGCGGCTGATCAAGCAGTCGAACTAGGCTTCTTGGCAGCGCCAAGCAGCAGCAAGGGCCACAGCCACAGGCTGGCCAACCACTTGAGCAGACGCCCAGCACCGAGGGCTTGCTGCTCGTGCCGCGCGACCTTGGTGAACAGCACCACCGCGCCGGCGACAACGTAAATCAACAGCAGGCTGTAGACCGTGACGCGGGCGCCGTAGGTGCTGCCGTCGACGCCGCCAACCGCATCGCCGACCACATCGCCGACCCACGCGCCGAGCAAAGCCGCGATCGGCACCGACAGCAGCAGCGCCAGCCCGACGCCAGCCAGCGCATGGCGCAGTTTCCACAGCGGGTCGTTGTCGTAGTGGCTCATCGCATCGATCGTAGCGCCGCGGCTGTGGTTGAAGTGCCGACGACGGCGCCAGCATTCGGGATAGCCCCTGGGCCGCGATCGGACAGCATGTCAACTGCACTCACATCGGAGAAACGTCTTTCAGACCTCGCTGCAAGTTGTTATTTATGAACGACTTTTTTCACACTATCTGTTTGAATAAACAGCTCTAAGTGCTTGATTCGATTGATGTTTTCCGAGCTGCGGGAGATTGACCCGATGTGTTCGTTTCAGCTAAAGTCCACACTCAAGTGCACTTTTGTGGGGAATTGTGTCGTCATTTGCATTCAAAGGAGGTCCGGTGCACACGCTGGACGGGAAGGGGCGGATCACCGTCCCGGCCCGGTACCGCGACGTGCTGCTCGCCGCCGAGAGTGGGCAGATGGTCGTCACCAAGAGCCTCGCGAGCTGCCTGACACTATTCCCGCGTTCGGTCTGGGACCGTTTTGAAGCGGCGCTCAACGCCAAGCCGGCGTCTTTTGATCCGCTGCGCCGGCTGTACATCGGCAGTGCCAGCGAAGTCAGCATCGACGGCGCCTCGCGACTGCTGCTGGCGCCAGAGCTGCGCGAATTTGCCGGGATCGAACGTGATGTCGTTTTCATGGGCCTGGGCAACCGCTTCGAATTGTGGGACAAGGCGCGCGCCGCGGCGAATGAATCCAGCGACCTGAAGCAGGACTGGAGCGCGCAGCTCCAGGACCTGATGATCGGATGACCGCGGTCGCCGCCACAGCGCTCAGATGGCAACACACCACCGTCTTGCTCAGCGAAGCTGTCGAAGCGCTGGTGGCCAAGCCGGCAGGTGTGTATGTCGACGGCACGTTTGGCCGCGGCGGGCATGCGCGTGCGGTGCTTGCGGCGCTGTTGCCGGCCGGCCGCCTGGTGGCTTTCGACAAGGACCCCGAGGCCATCGCTGCGGCGCAGTCGATCGCCGACGCGCGGCTGTCGATGTGCCATGCCAGCTTTGCATCGATGGCCTCGGAGTTGGCGGCCCTCGGCATCAAGCAAGTCGACGGCGTGCTGCTCGATCTGGGGGTCAGCAGCCCGCAGATCGACAACCCGGCGCGTGGTTTCAGCTTCCGCTTCGATGCGCCGTTAGACATGCGCATGGACACGACCCGCGGCGAAACCGCCGCGGACTTTTTGGCCCGCGCTGACGAGCGCCAGATCACCGAGGTGATTCGTGAATATGGCGAAGAACGGTTTGCTTTTCAGATTGCAAAGGCGCTTGTGGCTCGCCAACAAAGCGGGGATCCAGTTCGAACGACAGGTCAACTGGCCGCAGTCGTGGCTCGTGCGGTCAAGACCCGCGAGCCGGGCCAGGACCCTGCAACGCGCACATTTCAAGCTCTTCGGATTTACGTCAACGCCGAGCTTGAAGAGCTCGAGCAGGCGCTGAACGCTGCGCTGGCGCTGCTCGCCCCCGAAGGCCGCCTCGTCGTGATCAGCTTTCACAGCCTGGAAGACCGGATCGTGAAGACCTTCATCAACCGCGAAAGCCGCGATGTCGTCGACCGCCGCGCGCCTTTTGCGCCGGCCAGGCCGATGAAGCTGGTGGCGCTGGCGCGGATCAAGCCGACACCGGCTGAGATCACGGCCAACCCGCGCGCGCGCTCGGCGATCCTGCGTGTGGCGCAACGCACGGCGGTGGCCTGATGAGCCTGCCCGGCCGCCCGAAAGGCGAATTGACCGTAGCGCGAAGCGCGGAGCTTGCCTGATGAGCCGATCGAACCTGATCCTGCTCGTGCTGTTGTTGGCGAGCTCGCTGGTGCTCGTGAAAACAGCCTATGAAGCACGCCGGCTGTTTGCCGCGATCGACCGTTCGGGCAACGAAGCGCGCGCGCTCGAGACCGAATTCAAGCGCCTGGACGCCGAGCGGCAGGCGCAGGCCACGCACCTGCGGGTGGAGAAGGTCGCGCGCGAGAAGCTGCACATGCGTACCGCGGCGCCTGGCGTGACCCACTACGTGGTCGATGCCGCGGCGTTGGGAGCGGCGCGGTGAAACTGCCGGCGTCCAATGCGCGCAGCCTGAACCGCAGCAGTGCGAATGACAGCAACCGCGGCAGCAACCGCGGCACCACGCGCGGCGGCTTGCGCAGCGTCAACTACGCCACCAGCCCGCTGCTGGCGAGTCCGACACCGCCCTGGCGTTCGCGTTTTGTCGTCGCGCTGGTGGCGCTGGCCTTCATGGCGTTGATCGGGCGCGCGGTCTACATCCAGATCATCGGCACCGACTTTTATCTGATGCAGGGCGAGAAGCGTTACGCGCACACGCTCAAGCTGCCGGCCAGCCGCGGCCGCATCCTCGACCGCAACGGCGTTGTGCTCGCCACCAGCGTGCCGACGCCGTCGGTGTGGGCGATCCCGAAAGACTTCGCCGCCGATGTTGTGCAGCGCAAGGCGTTGTCGAAATTGCTCGGCTTGGCCGCGGCTGATCTTGACAACCGCACTGACGGTGGTGGTGAATTTGCGTGGCTGCGCCGCCAGGTTGACGAAGCGGTCTGGGACCAGGTCAAGGCACTCGGCATCAAGGGTGTCTACCAGGTGCGCGAATACAAACGCCGCTACCCCGAAGGCGAGGCTGCGGCGCATGTCGTCGGCTTCACCGATATCGAAGAAAACGGCCAGGAAGGCATCGAGCTCGCGTTCCAGAAAGACTTGCAGGGCAAGCCCGGTTCGCGCGGTGTGGTCAAGGACCGCCTCGGCCGTGTCGTTGAAGACAACGGCGAGCGCCTGGAGCCGGTGAATGGCCGCGATATCCAGTTGTCGCTCGACAGCAAGGTGCAGTTTTTTGCCTGGCAAAAACTGCGCGACGCGGTTGCCGAACATGGCGCCAAGGCTGGCAGCGTGGTCGTGCTCGATGTCCAGACCGGCGAGATCCTGGCGCTGGCAAATGTGCCCACCTTCAACCCGGCACAGCGCCAGAACCTGAGTGGCGCACAACTGCGCAACCGCGCGCTGACCGATATCTTCGAGCCCGGCTCGACGATGAAACCCTTCATCGCCGCCTGGGCGATCGAAAGTGGCCGCGTCACCGCAGAGACGCCGATCCAGACCGCGCCTGGCCAGATCACGATCACCGGCTCGACGATCAAGGACGCCCATCCGCACGGCGTATTGACCGTCGCCGAAATCATTCAGAAATCAAGCAACGTCGGCACCGTGAAGCTGGCGATGCAGATGGAGCGCCGCGAAATGTGGGAGCTGTATTCGCAGCTCGGCTTTGGCCAGAAGCCGCAGATCGACTTCCCCGGCGCCGTCACCGGCCGCTTGCGTCCGCACAAAACCTGGCGTCCGATCGAGCAGGCGACGATGAGCTACGGTTATGGCCTGTCGACCTCGCTGCTGCAACTCGCCCGCGCCTACACCGTCTTCGCCCGCGACGGCGAGCTGATCCCGGTGACGATGCTCAAGCACGAAGACCCGGTCGGCGGGCTGCGCGTGCTGTCGCCGAAGACCGCGCAACAGCTGCGCAAGATGCTGCTCGCTGCGGCTGCACCAGGTGGCACCGCGCCGCGTGCGCAAGCGATCGGTTATTCGGTCGGCGGCAAGACCGGCACTGCCAAAAAACAGGAAGGCAAGGTCTACTCGACAAACAAATACCGCGCCTGGTTTGTCGGCCTGGCGCCGGTGAGCAACCCGCGCATCGTCGTCGCGGTGATGGTCGACGAGCCGAGCAAGGGTGTTTATTACGGCGGCGACGTCGCGGCACCGGTATTTGCCCAGGTCGTGCAGCAGACGCTGCGCATGATGGGTGTGGCGCCGGATATCGAGGTCAAGCCGCAAATCGTGATCAAACCCGGCAGCGCCGAGCAGGAGAGTTTTTGATGGCCCAGCCGCTGTCACTCGCCTCACCTGCGGCCGCTGCAAATTGGCTAACGCTGCATTGCAGCGGCACACTGCGCACCGACAGCCGCCGGGTGCGGCCCGGCGACGCCTTCATCGCCTGGCCGGGTTATGCGGCCGACGCCCGACGGCATGTCGGCGCAGCGTTCGCCGCCGGCGCCACCGCCTGCGTTGTTGAGGCCATTGATGCCGAGGTCTTTGCCTTTGACGATGCGCGGGTGGCCACGATGGCGGCGCTGAAAGAGCACACCGGCGAGATCGCCGATTTCTTTTTCGACGCGCCGAGCGACCACCTCGATCTGCTCGCGGTGACCGGCACAAATGGCAAGACCTCCAGCGCCTGGTGGCTGGCGCAGGCGCTGTCGTCGCTCGGCCGACGCTGTGCTGTGATCGGCACGCTGGGGGTCGGCGAGCCGCCCGACGCGGTGGTGTCCACCGGCCTGACCACGCCCGACCCGGTCACGCTGCAAGCCGCGTTGCGCGGGTTTGTCGACGCCGGTTTCAGCGCTTGTGCGGTCGAAGCATCGTCGATCGGCATCGCCGAACATCGGCTCGCCGGCACGCGGGTGCAGGTTGCGCTGTTCACCAATTTCACGCGCGACCATCTCGATTACCACGGCTCGATGGCCGGCTACTGGTCGGCCAAGCGGCAGCTCTTCAACTGGCCCGGCCTGCGCGCGGCGGTGGTCAATGTCGACGACGAGCACGGCGCTCTGCTGGCGCAAGAGCTTGCCGGCGGCGCGCTCGATGTCTGGACGGTCTCGGCCGCGCGCACCACAAGCGCCGCGCGCCTGACCGCAAACAACATCGGCTATTTCGACGGCGGCCTGGGCTTCGACCTGCACGAGGGCGACGCCAAGGCGCTGGTGCGCAGCTGCCTCATCGGCGACTACAACGTGCACAACCTGCTCGGTGTGATCGGCGGCCTGCGCGCGCTTGGCGTGCCACTCGCCGATGCGGCAGGGGCGGTGCCTGGTCTGCTGCCGGTGCCCGGGCGCATGCAGCGGGTGACGCTTGATGCGCCGGGTGCAGCCGGCGCGCTCGGTGCGCCGCACGCAGCCGACGCGCCCGAGGTGGTTGTTGACTACGCGCACACACCCGACGCACTTGAAAAAGTCCTGCAGTCGCTGCGCCCGCTGGCCGCGGCGCGTGGTGGCCTGCTCTGGTGTGTCTTCGGCTGCGGCGGCGACCGTGATGCGACCAAGCGGCCGCTGATGGGCGCCATCGCGGCGCGCCTGGCGCAGCGTGTCGTGATCACCAGCGACAACCCGCGCAGCGAATCGGCGGCAGCGATCGTCAAGCAGATCGCTGCCGGGATCGAGCCGCAGCATCGCGAAAGTGATCTCGCAAGTGATCTCGCAACTGATCGCGTTCAGATCATCGAAGACCGCCGTGCCGCGATCGGCTTTGCGCTGCACACCGCCGCCAACGACGATGTCATCGTCATCGCCGGCAAGGGCCACGAAACGACACAGGAAATCGCAGGTGTCAAACACCCGTTCTCCGACGCCGACGAGGCCCAGCGCGCCTGGGGGCAACGCTGATGATGACCCTGGCCCAGGCCCATGCGCTGCTGCCCGGCTCGGTGCTGATCGGTGATCCTGACAGCGCGGCGGCAGTGCGCTTCGAACGGGTCCACAGCGATACCCGCAGCGCCCGGCCTGGCGACCTGGTCGTTGCACTGCGGGGTGAGCGTTTCGACGCCCACGACCATCTGACGCAGGCGCGCGAAAACGGCGCCGCGGCGCTGCTCGCCGAACGGGGCATTGCCGACGCCGGCTTGGCCGGTTTGCAGGTCGCAGACAGTTATGTCGCATTGCAAACTCTCGCCGCGGCCTGGCGGCATCGTTTTCACTTGCCCTTGATCGCGGTCACCGGCAGCAATGGCAAGACCACGGTGACGCAGATGATCGCGTCGATCCTGCGCGAGTGGCTGGGTGCCGGCGCTTTTGCCACCGAGGGCAACTACAACAACCACATCGGGGTGCCGCTGACGCTGCTGCGCCTGCGCCAGGACGATGCCTGTTGGCACCGCGCCGGTGTCGTCGAGCTCGGCATGAACCACCCCGGCGAGATCGCACTGCTGGCCAGGATCACGCAGCCCTCGATCGTATTGGTGAACAACGCCCAGCGTGAGCATCAGGAGTTCATGGCCAGCGTCGAGGCGGTGGCGATCGAAAACGGCAGCGCGATCGCAGCCCTGCCACCGTCGGGCACAGTGGTCTTCCCCGCCGACGATTTGCAGGCCGGCATCTGGCGCGCCCAAGCCGGTGCGCGCGCGACGCTGACCTTTGCGCTCGACGCTGGCGCCGACATCGCTGCTGACCTCGCCGCTGACGTTACAGCCGATCTCGATTGGCAGCCGGCGCCATCGGCATATTGGGCGATGCTGATGCACACGCCGGCCGGTGAAGTGCCGGTGACGCTGCATGTGGCCGGCCGCCACAACGCTAAAAATGCGCTTGCCGCTGCAGCCTGCGCGCTCGCCGCCGGCGCGCCGCTGGCCGCGATCCAGCGTGGGCTCGAAAAGTTCAGGCCAGTCAAGGGCCGCTCGCAGATCGGCAGCATCCGGCTGCACGGCCAAGCGGTGACCCTGGTCGACGACAGCTACAACGCCAACCCCGATTCGGTGCTCGCCGCGATCGAAGTCCTCGCCGGCCTGGCCGCGCCGCGCTGGCTGGTGCTGGGCGACATGGGCGAAGTCGGCGCGCAGGGCCCGGCCTTCCATACGGAAGTCGGTGCGCGGGCGCGCGAACGTGGCATCGAACATCTCTGGTGCGCCGGTGCCGCAAGCATCGACGCGGCACGGGCCTACGGGCCGACGGCGCTGCATTTCAGCGACACCGTGGCGCTGATCGAAGGGCTGCCACAAGCGCCGGCAGCGGCCAGTGTGCTGGTCAAAGGGTCTCTCTTCATGGCCATGGGGCGGGTGGTTCGTGCGCTGCAAGCGCTGCAAACGCAGGGGGCGGCAGATGCTGCTTAGCCTGAGCCAGTGGTTGATGGGCCTGTACCCCGACAGCCTGGGTTTCCTGCGTGTCATCCAGTACCTGACCTTTCGCGCGGTGATGGCCGCGATGACCGCGCTGATCATCGGGCTGGCCTTCGGTCCTTTAGTCATCCGCTGGCTGTCGTCGATGAAGATCGGCCAGCCGATCCGCAAATACGGTGTGCAGGCGCATCTGGGCAAACGTGGCACGCCGACGATGGGCGGCGTGCTCGTGCTCATCGGTATCGGCGTGTCGACGATTCTGTGGTTCGACTGGAGCAACCGCTTTGTCTGGGTCGTGATGGTCGTGACCTTCGGCTTCGGCGCGATTGGCTGGGTCGACGATTACCGCAAGGTGGTACGCAAAGACCCCGAAGGCATGCGCTCGCGCGAAAAATTTTTCTGGCAAACGCTGATCGGCCTGATCGCGGCGCTGTACCTGGCGTTCAGCGTCAGCGAGACGACCAACTTGCGCGTGCTCGAATTGTTCATCCGCTGGGTCACGAGTGGCTTCTCCAACGACCTGCCGCCCAAGGCCGACTTGATGCTGCCGTTTTTCAAGACCATCAGCTATCCGCTGGGGGTCTTCGGTTTTATCGGCCTGAGCTGGTTTGTCATCGTCGGCACCAGCAACGCGGTGAATTTCACCGACGGGCTGGATGGCCTGGCGATCATGCCGGTGGTGATGGTCGGCTCCGCACTCGGCGTCTTCGCCTATGTCACCGGCAGCTCGGTGTATTCGAAATACCTGCTTTTCCCGTACATCCCCGGCTCTGGCGAACTGCTCATCTTCTGCGCCGCGATGGCCGGTGCGGGGCTCGCATTCCTGTGGTTCAACGCCAATCCGGCGCAGGTGTTCATGGGCGATGTCGGCGCGCTCGCACTTGGTGGCGCCTTGGGCACGATCGCCGTCATCACGCGCCAGGAAATCGTGCTCGCGATCATGGGCGGCGTCTTCGTCGCCGAAGCGCTGAGCGTGATCGTGCAGGTCGGCTGGTTCAAATATACGAAGCGCCGCTTCGGCGCCGGCCGGCGCATCTTTTTGATGGCGCCTCTGCACCATCATTTCGTGAAAAAAGGCTGGACCGAAACGCAGGTCGTGGTGCGCTTCTGGATCATCACGATGCTGCTCTGCCTGGTTGGCCTGGCGAGCCTGAAGCTGCGCTGACATGCATCACTTGAATGGACTTCATGTGCTCGTGCTCGGCCTCGGTGTGTCCGGGCTGGCGATGGCGCGCTGGTGTGTCCGGCATGGCGCGCAGGTCAGCGTGTGGGACTCGCGCGACGCGCCGCCGGGCGCCGCGGCGTTGGCGGCTGAGCTGCCTTCGGCCCGCTTCAGCAGTGCCGCGCTCAGGCCCGAGTCGCTGGCCGGCGTGCAGCTGGTGCTCAAGAGCCCCGGCCTCGCGCCGCACGATCAACTTGTTGCGCCGCTGCTCGCCGCTGCGCGTGCGGCCGGCGTGCATGTCGGTGGTGAGCTTGAACTCTTCGCGCAGGCCCTGGCCGAGCTGAAACGCGATACCGACTACAGCCCGAAGTTGATCGCGATCACCGGCACCAACGGCAAGACCACGACCACCGCGCTGACCGCGCTGCTCGTCGAGCGCAGCGGGCGCAGCGTGGTCGCGGCCGGCAATATCGGGCCGTCGATGCTCGACACGCTGACTGTGCATCTGGACGCCGGCAAGCTGCCGCAAGTCTGGGTGCTGGAGCTGTCGAGCTTTCAGTTGCACGACATCGATATCGGTGCCGCCTTCGAGCCAACGGCCGCCGTGGTGCTCAACGTCACGCAGGACCATCTCGACTGGCATGGCTCGATCGACGCCTACGTGGCGGCCAAGGCAAAAGTCTTTGGCAGCAGCGCGCTGATGGTCATCAACCGCGACGATGCGATCGTCGCCGCGATGGCGCCGAGCGCCGCGCCGGCCCATCTCGCGACGAAAGCAAACAAGCCGGTGAAGGGCGCGCGGAAGCCGGTGCCGCGCACGGTGATCCGCTTCGGCCTGGACACCCCGCAGCACCCGGGCGACTTCGGCCTCGTGGTCGAAAACGGCCTCGCCTGGCTGGTGCGCGCGATGCCGGCTGAAGATACCGGCAGGCGGCGCAAAGTGGGCGTCGACGCGCCCGAAGAGATCCACCTGCAGCGCCTGATGCCGGCTGACGCGTTGCGCCTGCGCGGCCGCCACAACACGAGCAACGCGCTGGCGGCGCTGGCCTTGAGCTCAGGCGTCGGCTGCGCCATCGGCCCGATGCTGCACGGCCTGCGCGACTATGCCGGCGAGCCGCACCGCGTGCAGCCGATCGGCCGCATCGGTGACGTCGAGGCCTACGACGACAGCAAGGGCACGAATGTCGGCGCCACGGTGGCGGCGCTGAACGGCCTCGGTGCCGACCTCGCGCCGGCGCGTCTGGTGGTGATCCTCGGTGGTGACGGCAAGGGGCAGGACTTTGCCCCACTCGCACCGGCGGTCGCTGCGCATGCACGCGCGGTGGCGCTGATCGGGCGTGATGCCGACCGGATCGCCGCGGCGCTGGTGAGCACCAACGTTGCACTTCAGCGCCACGAAACGCTCGAAGCAGCGACGGCCTGGTGTTTCGAGCAGGCGCAGCCGGGTGATGCGGTACTGCTCAGCCCGGCCTGCGCGAGCCTGGACATGTTCAGCAACTACGCCCACCGCGCCGAAGTTTTTGTCGCTGCAGTGCAGGCGTTGGCGATGAGCCAGGGCGAGGTGCTGGTTTGACGCGTCGCGCAATCAACCTGCCGGCGCCGCCGCCGGCCGCCGCGGGCAGCACCCTGGGCGGTTTTGGTCGCCTCATCACGACTGCGCTGCGGAGGCTGTTGGCATTCGCCCGCGCCCAAGCCGCCGCGCTGCGCGATAAATTGCTGCAGCGCCCGCTGCCGGTGCGCGACCGCTTCGATCCGCGGGGTGCGGCGCGCACCACCAGTCTGGCTCACTTTGATCAGGCGCTGGTCGCAGTGGCGGTCGCGCTGGTTGCTTTTGGCATCGTGATGGTCTATTCGGCGTCGGTGGCGCTGCCCGACAACCCGAAGTTCTCGCGCTATTCGCCGACCTTCTTTCTCACCCGCCACATCCTGTTTGCCGCGATCGCAGCGGTCACCGCGCTGGCGGTGGCCCAGGTGCCGATCGCATTCTGGGAAAAACACGCGCCCAAGATCTTCATCGTCGCGCTGGTGTTGCTGGTGCTGGTGTTGCTGCCCTTCATCGGCAAGGTCGTCAACCACTCGCGGCGCTGGATCCCGCTGGGCGTGATGAACTTCCAGCCGTCTGAATTTGCCAAGCTCGCGGTGGCGATGTACGCGGCCAGCTACATGGTGCGCAAGATGGACGCGCGCGAGAATTTTTTCCGCGCCGTCTGGCCGATGGTGGTGGCGGTGATGTTCATCGGCGTGCTGCTGCTGCGCCAGCCCGATATGGGCGCATTCATCGTCATCACGACGATCGCGATGGGCATCCTCTTTCTTGGCGGCGTCAACGCGCGGATGTTTTTCCTGATCGCATTTGTGATCGTCGCCACCTTCGCGGTGATCATCGCTTTTGACGACCTGCGGCGCGAGCGCATCTTTGCCTACCTCGACCCCTGGGACCCGAAGTACGCGCAGGGCAAGGCCTACCAGCTGACCCACTCGCTGATCGCTTTTGGCCGCGGCGAGATCTTCGGCCAGGGCCTGGGCTCGTCGGTCGAAAAACTGCATTACCTGCCCGAAGCCCATACCGACTTCTTGCTCGCGGTGGTCGGTGAAGAGCTCGGTTTTATCGGCGTCGCGACGATCATCGTGGCGTTTTTCTGGCTCACCCGCCGCATCGTGGCCATCGGCCGCCAGGCGATCGCGCTCGACCGTGTTTTTGCCGGCCTGATGTGCCAGGGCATCGGCATCTGGATCGGCTTCCAGGCCTTCATCAATATGGGCGTCAACCTCGGCGTGCTGCCGACCAAGGGCCTGACCCTGCCGCTGATGAGCTACGGCGGCTCGGCAATCGTGATGAACCTGATCTCGCTGGCGATCGTCGTGCGGGTCGATCTCGAAAACCGGCAGCTGATGCGGGGCGGCTGGTCATGAGTCGTCGAGCCGTTCTCAAGGCGAATACCGCAGCGCGCAGCGCGGAGGTTGCCCAATGAGCCATCTTGTAGTGATGGCCGCCGGCACCGGTGGGCATGTCATGCCCGGTCTCGCGGTGGCCGCCGAGATGTTGCGCCGCGGCTGGACGGTGAGCTGGCTCGGCACCCGCCACGGCATCGAAAACAAGCTCGTGCCGCCGGCCGGCATCGCGCTCGATACGATCGGCTTCAGCGGCCTGCGAGGCAAGGGTTGGCTGCATACCGCCACCGGCGGCCTGCGCCTGCTCAAAGCCTTCTGGGACTGTTTGCAGATCCTGCGCCGGCGCAGCACCAGCGTCGTGCTCGGCATGGGTGGTTATGTCTGTTTCCCCGGCGGCCTGATGGCGTCGCTGCTCGGCAAACCCTTGATGCTGGTGAATGCCGACGCATCCTTGCTGCTGTCGAACAAGTCGCTGCTGCCGGTCGCCGATCGGGTCGCGTTTGGCTTCGACGGCGATGCAGCGGCAAAGGTCAAAAACGCGGTGATCACCGGCAACCCGGTGCGTGCCGAAATCGAATGCCTGGCCCCACCAGCGCAACGTTTTGCCGGCCGCGGCGGGCCGCTGCGTTTGCTCGTGGTCGGTGGCAGCCTGGGCGCCCAGGTGCTGAACAACACCTTGCCGCAGGCGCTGGCCTTGTTGGCCGAAGGACTCGCCGCCGAGGCCTGCCCGCACGTTGTCCACCAAACCGGCGCGGCGATGGCGGACGCCGTGCGGGCCGCTTACCGCGACGCTGGCGTGCAGGCCGACGTGCGCCCGTTCATCGACGACATGGCCACCGCCCTGGCCGACTGCGACCTCATCGTCTGCCGCGCCGGTGCGGTCACGGTCAGCGAACTCTGCGCCGCCGGTGTCGCCGCGGTGCTGGTGCCGCTGGTCGTCAGCACCACCGCACATCAGCGCGACAACGCCAACTGGCTGGAGCGCAGCGGCGCGGCGATCCACCTGCCGCAGGCCGCGTTGACCGCAGCGACGCTGGCCGCCCAACTGCGCAGCCTGGACCGTGCGCAACTGCTGTTGATGGCGAGCAAGGCACGTTCGCTGGCAAGGCCGCAGGCGGCGCAGCGGGTTGCCGATGAGATCGAAAGTTTGCTGTCCCGGCGTGGACGGGTGAAAAAATGAAACACGCCGTCAAGCACATCCACTTTGTTGGCATCGGCGGCGCCGGCATGAGTGCTATCGCCGAGATCCTGCACAACCTGGGTTACACGGTATCGGGGTCGGACAGCAGCGATAGCGCGACAACACGCCGCCTCGCCGGCCTGGGTATCCGCGTCGCGATCGGCCACGACGCCGTGAATATCAACGGCGCGCAGGCGGTGGCGACATCGACCGCGGTGAAGGCCGACAACCCCGAAGTCGTCGCCGCGCGCGCGCGACGCATCCCGGTGGTGCCGCGGGCAGTCATGCTCGCCGAGCTGATGCGTCTGAAACAAGGTATCGCGATTGCCGGCACCCACGGCAAGACGACGACCACTTCGCTGGTGGCGACGGTGCTTGCGCAGGCCGGGCTGGACCCGACCTTTGTCATCGGCGGCAAGTTGGAGAGCGCCGGTGCGAATTCGCGCCTCGGCTCGGGTGACTACATCGTCGTCGAGGCCGACGAGAGCGACGCTTCGTTCCTGAACCTGATGCCGGTGTTGAGCGTGGTCACGAATATCGATGCCGACCATATGGAAACCTACGGCCACGACTTCGCGCGGCTGAAGGCGGCGTTTGTCGACTTCCTGCACCGGATGCCGTTTTATGGCGCCGCGGTGCTGTGCAGCGACGACCCCGGCGTGCGCTCGATCATGCCGATGATCTCGCGCCCGATCGTCAGCTACGGGCTCGGTGCCGACGCCCAGGTGCGCGCGGTGGATGTGCAGGCGCTGCCCGGCGGGCAGATGAAGTTCACTTGCCGGCGCAGTTTTCCCACCGATGCCGGTGGCAACCTGCCTGACCTGGACATAACGCTCAACCTGGCCGGTGAACACAATGTCCGTAACGCACTGGCCGCGATCGCGGTGGCCGGCGAGATCGAGTTGCCCGACGCCGCGGTGGTGCAGGCGCTGGCCAGCTTCAGCGGTGTTGGCCGGCGTTTCCAGCGCTATGGCGAACTGCCGCTGGCGGCGGCGCAGGGCGGTGGCAGCTTCACGCTGATCGACGACTACGGCCACCACCCGGTCGAGATGGCCGCGGTGATCGCGGCCGCGCGCGGGGCTTTCCCCGGCCGCCGGCTCGTACTGGCGTTTCAGCCGCACCGCTACACCCGCACGCGCGACTGCTTCGAAGACTTTGTGCGGGTCATGGGCACCGCCGACGCGATATTGCTGACCGAGGTCTACCCGGCCGGTGAGGGCCGAATAGTCGCCGCCGACGGCCGCAGCCTGGCTCGGGCGTTGCGTGTGGCCGGCCGGCTCGAGCCGGTTTTTGTCGACGAGATCGCGGCGCTTCCGCAGGCAATCGCCGACTTCGTGCGGGCGGGTGATGTGCTGATCACGATGGGCGCCGGCTCGATCGGCACGGTGCCGCAGAAGGTCGCGGATCTGCTGGGGGTGGCGACATGAAGATCGACATCAAGGCCCTCGGCAAGGTCGCGGTGTTGATGGGCGGCGCCAGCGCCGAACGCGAGATTTCGCTGATGTCGGGCAGCGGTGTGCTCGCCGCGTTGTTGTCGCAAGGTGTTGATGCGCAGGCCTTCGACCCCGCCGAGCGCGACCTGGTTGAACTCCGGCGCGAAGGATTCGCGCGCGTCTTCATTGCGCTGCACGGCCGCCAGGGTGAAGACGGCTCGGTGCAGGGCGCGCTCGAGTTGCTCGGCCTGCCCTACACCGGCTCGGGTGTGATGGCCAGCGCGATCGCGATGGACAAGGTCATGACCAAGCGCGTCTGGCTGGCCGTTGGGTTGCCGACCCCACGCTGGGTGCGGCTGGCGCCGGGCCGCCAGTCGCGCGCCGAGGTGATCCAGGTGCCCGACCAGATCGGCTTGCCGCTGATCGTGAAGCCGCCGCGTGAGGGCTCGTCGATCGGTGTCACCAAGGTCGAAGGTTATTCACAGATGCAGGCCGCGGTGACGCTGGCCGCTCGGTACGACGCCGATGTGCTGTGCGAAGAGTTCATCGAAGGCGACGAAGTCACCTGCCCGGTGCTGGGCAGCGGGGAGGCGGCACAAGCGCTGCCGGTGATCCGCATCGTCGCGCCCGCGGGCGCCTACGACTACCAGAACAAATATTTCACCGACGTCACCCAGTACCACTGCCCGAGTGGCTTGGCCGCAGCCGAAGAGGCCGAGATCCAGCGCATCGTGGTCGAGGCCTACCAGACCCTCGGTTGCCGCGGCTGGGGGCGTGCCGATCTGATGATCCGCGCCAGCGACCGCAAGCCGTTCCTGCTCGAGATGAATACCTCGCCGGGCATGACCGGGCATTCGCTGGTGCCGATGTCGGCGCGCGCCGCAGGCATCCCCTACGAAGCGCTGTGCCTGCGCTTGATTGCCGATGCGGGGTTGGACAGCACCGGTGCAGCAGGCACGAACGCGCAGGCACCGAGCTGATGGCTGCCGTGAGCCTGCCCAGTGATGTACGCCTGATGAACGGCGTATCCAGCGCCGTCTACGGCCTCGTCGCGCTGGCCCTGCTCGCCGCCGGTGCGCTGTGGCTGGTGCGCGCGCCGTGGTTCCCGGTGCTTGCGATCCAGCTCGAAGGCGACTTGCAGCGCAACAGCACGACGACGGTGCGTGCGAATGCACTGCCGCGCCTGACGGGCAGTTTTTTCAGCATCGACCTGCAACGTGCCCGCGCGGCATTCGAGTCGGTGCCCTGGGTGCGGCGCGCGGTGGTGCGCCGCGTCTGGCCTGACCGTCTGGCGGTGCGCCTCGAAGAACACCGTGCCGCCGCGCTGTGGGTCGCCGAAGATGGCAACGACCGCGTCGTCAACAGCTTTGGTGAAGTCTTCGAGGCCAATGTGGGTGATGTCGAAGACGAAGGCCTGCCGCGCCTGGCCGGGCCCGAAGGCAGCGCCGCGCAGATGCTGACGCTGTTGCAGCGCGTGCAGCCGTTGTTTGCGCGCCTGGACCGCGAGGTCGAGCGCCTGACGCTGTCCGGCCGCGGCTCGTGGCGCGTGCAGCTCGACGGCGAGACGCTGGTCGAACTCGGCCGCGGGCCGGCCGACGAGGTCGTCGCGCGCACCGACCGGTTTGTGCGCACGCTGACCCAGGTCAGCGGCCATTTCAAGAGCCCGCTGTTGTACGCCGACCTGCGCCATCCCGATGGTTATGCGGTGCGCATGCGTGGCATCACGACGACTCACGCAGCCTCCGGGCCGGCAGCCAAAGGGAGCCCCTGAATGGCCAAGGAATTCAAGGATCTTGTCGTCGGCCTGGACATCGGCACCGCCAAGGTGATGGTCGTGGTCGGCGAGATCGTCAACGGCAACGAGCTGCGCATCGCCGGCCTCGGTGTGGCCACCAGCCATGGCCTCAAACGTGGCGTGGTGGTGAACATCGACGCCACCGTGCAGAGCATCCAGGCGGCGCTGAAAGAAGCCGAGGTCATGGCCGCGTGCAAGATCGGCAGCGTCTACACCGGCATCACCGGCAGCCACATCCGCGGCCAGAACTCGACCGGCATGGTCATCGTGCGCGACAACCGCGAGGTCACGCCGACCGACGTCGCGCGGGTCGTTGATACGGCCAAGGCGATCAACATCCCTAACGATCAACGTGTGCTGCTGGTTGAGCCACAGGAATTCATCATCGACGGCCACGAGGTCAAAGAGCCGATCGGCATGAGCGGCAGCCGGCTCGAGGTGAAAGTGCACATCGTCACCGGCGCCCAGAGCGCGGCCGAGAACATCCTCAAATGTGTGCGCCGCTGCGGGCTGGAGGTCGAGCGCCTGGTGCTGAATCCGAGCGCCAGCGCGGCGAGCGTGCTCAGCGCCGACGAGAAGGATCTCGGCGTCGCGCTGGTTGATATCGGCGCTGGCACCACCGACGTGCAAATCTATACCGACGGCTCGGTGCGCCACACCGCGGTGATCCCGATCGCCGGTGACCTGATCACCAGCGACATCGCGATGGCGCTGCGCACGCCGACCAAGGACGCCGAAGAGATCAAGGTCGAATATGGTGTCGCCAAACAACTGCTGGCGGACCCGGCGGCGCAGCTCGAGGTGCCGGGCCTCGGCGACCGCGCGCCGCGCCTGCTCAGCCGGCAGGCGCTGGCCGGGGTCATCGAGCCACGTGTCGAAGAGATTTTTTCGCTCGTCCACCAGGTCATCCGCAGCAGCGGCTACGAAGAGTTGCTCGGCAGCGGCATCGTCATCACCGGCGGCTCGGCGGTGATGCCGGGCATGGTCGAACTCGGCGAAGACCTGTTCCTCAAACCGGTGCGCAAGGGCCTGCCGATGTACAGCGGCGTGCTCTACGACATCGTCGCCAACCCGCGCTCTGCCACCGCGATGGGGCTGCTTGAAGAGGCCTTGGCGGCGCGCAGCCGCGGCCAGAAGGCGGCGGCACAGGCGGGGTCGGTGAAAAACGTGGTCGGCCGCGCGAAGGACTGGTTCTTGGGCAATTTTTAGTGGGCAGGTTTTTCAAGCACGCACGGCGGCGCAGATCGCCGTGTGATTCGGGTGTTAGACATTAACTGGCAACTGCTGACAAGCAAGGAGCACAAAATGGCAATCGAGATGATCGAAGAATTCGACCAGGGCACGCAGATCAAGGTGATCGGGGTCGGCGGCGGTGGCGGCAATGCCGTCGAGCACATGATTTCGCAGAAAGTGCAAGGGGTCGACTTTGTCGTCGCCAACACCGACGCGCAGGCGCTGAACCGCAGCAAAGCGCCGGTGCTGGTGCAACTCGGCACCAAGGGCCTCGGCGCGGGCGGCAAACCCGAGGTCGGCCGCACCGCAGCCGAAAACTCGATCGACAGCATCCGCAGCGCGGTTGAAGGTGCGCACATGCTCTTTATCACTGCTGGCATGGGCGGCGGCACCGGCACCGGCGCGGCCAGCGTGATCGCCCGCGTCGCCCGCGAGATGGGCATCCTGACGGTTGGCGTGGTGACCAAGCCTTTTGACTTCGAAGGCTCGCGGCGCGGCAAGCAGGCGGACCAGGGTGTCGTCGAGCTCGAAGCCAATGTCGACTCGCTGATCGTTGTGCTGAATGAAAAGCTGCTCGAGGTGATGGGCGAGGACGTGACCCAGGAGGCGGCGTTTGCGCATGCCAACGACGTGCTCAAGAATGCCGTCGGCGGCATCAGCGACATCATCCACATGGACGCCCTGGTCAACGTCGACTTCGAAGATGTGAAGACGGTCATGAGCGAGCCCGGCAAGGCGATGATGGGAACCGCCAGCGCCGGCGGCCCCGACCGCGCCAAGAAGGCCGCCGAAGCGGCGGTCGCCTGCCCGCTGCTCGAAGGCATCGACCTGTCGGGCGCACGCGGTGTGCTGGTGCTGATCGCGGCGAGCAAGACCAGCTTCAAGCTGATGGAGTCGAAGACTGCGATGAGCACGATCCGCATGTACGCCGCCGAAGACGCCCACGTGATCTACGGTGCCGCGTTCGACGAAAGCCTGGGTGACCAGATGCGTGTGACGGTCATCGCCACCGGCCTGTCGTCAGCCAGTCGGAGGTTGCAAACACCGCTGAGCGTGGTCCAGTCGCCCAACGCCGCACCGATGATGCAACCGATGCAGGGCCAGCGCACCGGCACCCACGACCTGCCGATCCTGACCCAGGCCGTGGCCGGCCAGCCGGCCGGCGTGCCGGGTTCGGTGCCGCAGACCGACTACGCCGGCCTGAACACGCCGAGTGTGTGGCGCAACGCCCGCAGCAAGGTCGAAGCCCTGGCCAGCAACGGCATGGACGAGATCGAGATCCCGGCGTTTTTGCGCAAGCAGGCGGATTGAGAGCCCCGACCCCGGAGTCGACGGTTTGCCACGTCCGGGGTCTGGTGGGGGTTGAAAGTCCCGCACGATGAGCGGGAATTTCAATGTAGTATCTGGGCCATGCTGGACCGTTCGCAGCTTGTGAATGCCCTTAGTGCTGCGCTCGAGCGCAGCCCGGCCGTTGTCCTCCTGGGGCCGCGCCAGATCGGCAAGACGACCCTGGCGCGTCAGTTTGTCGCCGTCGACTCGCCGAATTACCTGGATCTCGAAGACCCCACGGTCGAAGCGCAGTTGACGGCACCGATGACGCTGCTCGCGCCGCTGCGCGGTCTCGTCGTGATCGACGAAGTGCAGCGCGCACCGGAATTGTTCAAGGTGCTGCGGGTGTTGGTCGACCGCGCCGGCGCGCCAGCGCGTTTCCTGCTGCTGGGCAGCGCCTCGCCGCCCTTGCTGCGGCAGACCAGCGAATCGCTGGCCGGCCGCGTCGAGGTCATCGAGATCGGCGGTTTCACGATCGAAGAGACCGGCACCGAGCAACAGGCCCGGCTGTGGCTGCGGGGCGGTTATCCACGCGCATTCACCGCGGCCGACGATGTGGCCAGCCGCAGTTGGCGGCGCAATTTCATCCGCACCGTGATCGAACGCGACATGCCGCAGTTGGGCATCCATGTCGCCGCGGTGGCGATGACACGTTTCTGGTCGATGCTGGCGCACTTGCACGGGCAGGTCTGGAATGCCGCCGACCCAGCGCGCTCGCTGGGCGTCAACGAAAGCACGGTGCGGCGCTATCTCGACTGGCTGGTCCAGCTCTACATGGTGCGCAGCCTGCAACCCTGGTTTGAAAATATCGGTAAACGGCAGGTGAAGGCACCGAAAGTCTATTTCCGCGATACCGGCCTGCTGCACGAAATGTTGGGCATCGGCGACCACGGTGCATTGATGCTGCACCCGCGGTCGGGTGCCTCGTGGGAAGGTTTTGTCATCGAGCAGGTGCTGCGCATCGCTCGGCCCGACGAAGCATTTTTCTGGTCCACCCACGCCGGCGCTGAACTCGATCTGCTGCTCTTCAAGGATGGCCGGCGCATCGGTGTGGAGATCAAGCGCAGCGACGCGCCGCGCATGACACCTTCGATATCGATTGCGATGCACGACCTGCGCCTGGATGCGCTCTACGTCGTCTACCCGGGGGCGCGCCGCTATGCCTTGGCCGCCGGTGTTGAGGCGGTGCCGCTGGCGGCGCTGCTGGCGCCCGCCTGAGGCCGCGCCTGCCGTCGTCGATCAGCCGCTGGTCAGCGCTGCGCTGCGTCGGCCGGTATTGGGGCCAGCACGCGCTTGGCCAACGCCTCGGCGACCTCGATGCCGTCAACACCCGCTGACATGATGCCGCCGGCATAACCGGCGCCTTCGCCCGCCGGGTAGAGGCCGCGCACGTTGAGGCTCTGCAAGTCGCGCCCGCGGGTGATGCGCAGCGGCGACGAGGTGCGGGTTTCGACGCCGGTGAGCACCGCGTCGGGCATCGAGTAGCCCTTGATCTGGCGCTCGAAGGTGGGCAGCGCTTCGCGGATCGCGGCGAGTGCGTAGTCGGGCAGGCTGCCGCGGCCCCGCTGGTTGAGATCGGTGAAGGTCACGCCGGGCTGGTAGGACGGCAACACGTCGCCGACGCCAGTGGAAGGCTGGCCTTTGACAAAGTCGCCGACGAGCTGGCCCGGCGCGCGGTAACCGCCCCCGCCAAGCTCAAACGCGCGCGTCTCCCAGAAGCGCTGGAACACCACGCCGTCGAGTGGGTTCACCGGGCCGTCGTGCCGGCCGTCCTGGCGGTAGTCCTGCGGCGTGATGCCAACCACGATGCCGGCGTTGGCGTTGCGTTCGTTGCGCGAATACTGGCTCATGCCGTTGGTCACGACACGGCCCGCCTCCGATGTCGCGGCGACCACGGTGCCGCCCGGGCACATGCAAAAGCTGTACACCGAGCGGCCGTTGCTGGCGTGGTGCACGAGTTTGTAGTCGGCCGCGCCGAGGATCGGGTTGCCGGCATTCGGGCCGAAGCGCGCGCGGTCGATCAGGCCCTGCGGATGTTCGATGCGAAAGCCGATCGAAAACGGTTTTGCTTCGAGAAACACACCGCGCGCTTGCAGCATCTCGAAAGTGTCGCGGGCGCTGTGACCCAGCGCCAGCACGACATGGTCGGCGCGGATCTGCTCGCCGCCGGCCAATGTCAAACCGCGCACCTGGCCGGCAACGATTTCGAGGTCCACCACCTGCTGCTCGAAGCGGATCTCGCCACCCAGCGCTTCGATCCCGGCGCGCATCTTCTCGATCACGCTGACCAGCCGGAAGGTGCCGATATGCGGCTTGCTGACAAAGAGGATTTCTGCCGGCGCGCCGGCCTTCACGAACTCGGTCAGCACCTTGCGCGTGAGGTGGCGCGGGTCGCTGATCTGGCTCCACAACTTGCCGTCGGAAAAGGTGCCCGCACCACCTTCGCCGAACTGCACATTTGATGCCGGGTCGAGCCGGCCCTGGCGCCACAGGCCCCAGGTGTCCCTGGTGCGTTGGCGCACCGGCCGGCCACGCTCCAGCACGATTGGCGCCAGGCCCATCTGCGCCAGCACCAGCGCCGCAAAGAGGCCGCAGGGCCCGAAGCCGACGACCACCGGGCGCGGCTGCGCACCGGCGCCGCTGAAAAACCCAGCCGGCGCGTGACCGACGAAGTGATAGCGCATATCGGGTGCTGGCCGTAGATGCACGCCACCCGCCGGCCCGCCGCGGCGGGCCAGCAGATCGGTTTCACCGTCGACGTCGCAGTCGATGGTGTAGATCAATTGCACCGCGCTCTTTTTGCGCGCGTCCCAGGCGCGGCGAAAAATCGAAAACGATTTCAGTGCCGCATCGTCGACGCCCAGGCGCAAAAGCACCGCGGTGCGCAATTGCGCCGCGGTGTGGTCCAGCGGCAGCCGCAGCTCAGTGATTCGCAGCAAGGCGGCGCAGCATGAAGGGCTGGGGTTCGGGGTTCGGGTTTTGGCCAGCGCATGCAGCACATGCACGCGCTGGCGCGGCGATCAGCCGCCCTTCTTGGGGCGCTTGCCGGGGTTCTTTTTGCTGCGCGTGTGCGAACCGCGCTCCAGGCTGACCTTCTGGCCGTGGCCGGCGGTGTGTGTCACGCCGGTGGGTGCGGCTGAGCGCGGGGTGGCCTTGCGGTCGGCTTCGGTCT
>JANOKR010000083.1:0-2269 GCA_031419315.1 Betaproteobacteria bacterium | reverse complement strand
TGGTTTTGCCGCGCTGTCATTGGCGCTGCGCGCTGGGGGCGATGCCAGCGGCGCCGATGCGGCGCGGGCCGATGCCCAGGCACAGCTGGCCAGCGTGCCGCCGGACGAGCAGCATTGGTGCACTGCCGACCTGCGCGAGATCGGTGTCGATGTCGATGTTGGTGTTGGCGTTGGCGTTGGCGTTGGCGTTGGCGTTGGCGTGGGTTGACTTCCGGCGTCGCGCGGCCGCCCCCGATGGACGCCACCACCGCCGGCGGTTATCGTGACCCCAGGAGTGCCCCATGACCAGCGCCGCCCCGATTCATTTCTGGTTCGATTTTTCGTCGCCCTATTCGTACATCGTCAACGAATGGGTTGATGCGCTCGCCGCCCGCCATGGCCGCACCGTGCGCCGCCATGCGATGCTGCTTGGCGTGACCTTCGCCGCGGCCGAACTCAAGAGCCCGGTGTCTCATCCGCTGAAGCGCGAATATTCGCTGACCGATTTCACCCGCTCGGCGCGCTTCGAAGGGGTGCCGTTCACATCGCCGGCAAGCTTCCCGATCGCGACGCAGAACGCCGCGCGGGTTTTTTGGTGGCAGCACGATAGCGTCTCGCCGGAGGCCGCAGCGGCCTGGTGCCGCGCCGCTTTTCGCGCCTATTTCAACCATGGCGTGATGCTCAACGACCCGGCATCGCTGAAAGCGCTGGCGCGCGCCAACGGCCTCGACGCCGAGGCTGCTGAAAGCGCGTGGAACGACCCGCAATGGAAGGCGCGGCTGAAAACCGAATGTGATGCCGCGGTGGCCAGCGGCATCTTCGGCGCGCCTTTCATCACCGTCGACGGCGAGCCTTTCTGGGGCAACGACCGCAAACCGCAGATCGAGCGCTGGCTCGCACAAGGGCCATTCTGATGACCACCACGCCGCTGAAAAAAAACTCCAAACAGCTTGTCGAAGAAGCGCTCGCGCAAGTCGAGACGATCTCGCTCGATGTCGCCCGCGCGCTGCATGGCGACGATGGCGTGCTCTTTGTCGACCTGCGCGATGTGCGCGAACTCGAGCGCGAAGGGGTCATCCCGGGCGCATTCAACGCGCCACGCGGGATGCTCGAATTCTGGGTCGACCCCGAGTCGCCTTACTTCAATGAAAAGCGCTTTGGCCAGGGCCAGCGCCTGGTGCTGTTTTGCGCGATGGGCTGGCGCTCGGCACTGGCCGCAAAGTCGCTCGCCGATATGGGCGTCGAATCGATCTGCCATATCGAAGGCGGCTTCACGGCCTGGAAAGCAGCCGGTGCGCCGGTGGCCCAAAAAGAGAAAAAAGCCTGAGGAACTGCGCGTGGACCTGAGCTCGCATCTGCGCATCCAGGCGCACAGCAACCGTCTCGCCAACCGGCGCCTGCACGCCGCGATGTTGCCGCTGTCGCGGGCCGATCTGCACGCGCCGAGAACGAGTTTTTTCCCATCGCTGGCCGAGACGCTGAACCACATCCTCGGAGTCGACGAGTACTACGTTGGCGCACTTTGTGGCGATGCCGATGTTGTTGGCCATTGGGAGCGCTTCGTGCCGATCGACGCGCTGCCGGCGATCGCCGCGGCGCAAGCCCGCATCGACGAGCGGCTGATCAATTTCTGCGCCGGGCTCGATGCGGCGGGCTGCGTGCGTCTTGTCGACATGCCGCGCCTGCGCGGCCGCATCCAGCGCGACCACGCGGCGAATGTGCTGGCGCATCTGCACCAGCACCAGACCCACCACCGCGGCCAGGTGCATGCGATGTTGTCGGGCACCGAGGTCACGCCGCCGCAGCTGGATGAGTTTTTGATGCCCAGCGAGCCGCAGTACCGCGTCGACGATATGGCCGCGCTGGGTTGGAGCGAGGCCGAGGTGTACGGTGCCGAGGTGTGGCAGCGATGACAATCAAGCGATCTCAGGAGACGCCCCAGCATGCCGACGCTCACGTCCAAGCTCAACCCCCGCAGCGAAGAATTCAAGCTCAGCAGCGCAGCGATGCGCGCGTTAGTTGATGACCTGAATGCCAGGCTGGCGCAGATCGCGCTCGGCGGCGGCGATGGCCCGCGTGCCAAACACCTGGCGCGCGGCAAGCTGCTGCCTCGCGACCGCGTCGAGATGCTGCTCGACCCGGATACGCCGTTTCTCGAGATCGCGCCGCTGGCCGCGCTGGACATGTACAACAACGATGCGCCCGGCGCCGGGGTCATCACCGGCATCGGGCGGGTCAGCGGCGTCGACTGCGTGATCGTCTGCAACGACGCCACTGTCAAGGGCGGCAC
>JANOKR010000082.1:0-2563 GCA_031419315.1 Betaproteobacteria bacterium | reverse complement strand
CAAGCGCCAGGCGCTTCTCTTTCCCGTTGAAGTAGTACTTCCAGAACCAGCGCTTCGATCCCGAAGGAACGACCTCCAGGTACATGCCACCGGAGTCGGCGAGTCGGACACGCAGTTTGCCTCCTGGGCAGACAGCGTTTTTGCATTGTGATTGAGTGAGCATAGGGGAACAAACCTCCGAACGGACAGGGACACTGCCGTTCGTTCCCCTACATGTTCCCCTACATCCGCTGGGCTGCCGTGAGACGGCAGAAACCTTCCTGACGCAAACAACTGCCTAAGTCGTTGATTTTGCGTGGAGTTTGGTCCTTGGTGGGACCGCATGAAACGGTATCTTGGGGTGGCTGATGGGACTCGAACCCACGACGACCAGAATCACAATCTGGGACTCTACCAACTGAGCTACAGCCACCGCTGTAGGAGGTCGAATTATAGGCGTCAGCCCACCGGCCGCGATGGGCTGGCCGACCTATCGGCCTGCCGCCGACGCGGCAGCCGCCGCTGCGGCCAGCGCTGCGGCTGGTTTGACGTCCACCTTGTGGCGCTTCTTCAGCGCCTCGTAGTAGGCGGTCGTTTCGGCGCCGCTCCAGGCCTGCGCGTACTGCGACGCCAGCGTCGCCACCGGCGCCACTGCCTCGTCGCGCGGCAAGATCTTGGCGATGCGGGCGACCGCAAAACCCTGCTCGCCCAAGTCGACACCGATCGCCACGGGCAACTTGTCGGGATGGGCCTGCAAGACCGCTTCGAGTACCGGCCTAGGCAGGCTCTGCGGCTGGGCGCGCGAGACCAGCACCGCGGCGGGCAGGCCGGCCGCATCGCCGGGTGCGCCCTTGAGTTGCGCGAGCCGCGCCTGCCCTTCCTTGCGCGCCAGCGCGGCGGCTTGCGCCTGCACCACCGCATTGCGTACGCGCTCCCTGACATCGGCCAGCGGCGGCGTGCTTGCCGGCGTGTGCTTGACGATGCGTGCCGACGCGAGCTGGCTGCCACCGAGGTCGATGGCTTCAGTGTTGCGCTTGTTCTTCACCGCGTCGTTGCCAAAAACCGCATCGAGCAGCTTGCTCGATGCCAGCGCGCCGCTGGCCGCAGGCGCCGGCGCGCGCAGCACTTCGGCGCTGCGCTTTTCGAGCTTGAGCTTGTCGATCACCGGCTGCAGGCTTTCGCTTTGCTCGTAGACGGTGTTCGTGAAGACCTCGGCCGACTCGGCAAACTTGCGCTGCGCCTGCTCACGACGCAACTCGGCGTCGATCTCTGCCCGCACGATGTCGAAAGCCTTCTTGTCGCCGCCACGCACCGCCGTCAGCTTGACGACGTGGTAGCCAAATTCGGTTTCGACGACGGCGCCGGTCTCACCGGGCTTGAGCGCATAGACCGCATCGGCGAACGCTTTGCTGGCCATGCCCTCGCGCCCGGCAAAGTCGAGGTCGCCGCCTTTTTCGGCCGACAACGGGTCTTGTGAATTTTTGCGCGCGAGTTCGGCAAACGCCGCTGGTGTCTTGCGGACTTCGGCGAGCAAGGCTTCCGCACGCGCCTTGGCCTTGCCGCGCACATCCGCTGCGGCGTCCTTGTCGGCTTGCAGCAGGATGTGGCTGACGCGGCGCTCCTCGGGCGTTGCCCAGCGCGCGCCGTTGTCGTCGTAGAACTTGCGCAGGTCGGCGTCGCTCACGGTGAGGCTCTTCTTCAGCGTTTCGACATCGAGCACGACGTACTCGATCTGCGCTTTTTCGGGCAGACGAAAACGTGCCTCGTTGGCCTTGAAGTAGGTCTCGAGTTCGGCATCGGTGGGGCTGATCTTCGCGGCGTAGTCCTTGACGTCGAAGCGCTGCAGTTGCACCTCGCGGCGCTGGAACAAGGCGTCCAGCGCCGAGACCACCGAGGCCTTCGGCGCGATCGTCGAGTTGCCGACACCACCGAGCACCTGGCGCATGCCAAATTCAAGGCGCAGTTGTTGCGCGAAGGCTTCGGAGCTCATGCCCTGCAGCTGCAGCAACTCGCGGTTCACGCTGCCGTCGGGCTTGCGCATGCCTTCGAACTGCGGGTCGGTCATGAACAGGCGCTGCAAGCGTTCGTCGCTGGGCAGCAGATGCTGCTTCTGCGCAGCCACCAGCAGCACACTTTCGCGCACCAACGCATCGAGGGTCTGCTGCTTCAGCTCGGGCGAATCGAGCAGCTTGATGTCGACATTCGGCGCCTGCCGGCGCACGCGGTCGACGCTGCGCTGATGGGCCTGGTCCCATTCGACCTGGGTGATGCCGCGGCCGTCGACCGTGGCCACGTCCTTCATGCCGGCGTCCTGCAAGCTCGAGTAACCCTGCACACCGAAGAAAACAAACGACGGGAACACCAGCAGCACCAGGATGCCCTGGAACAGTCGGGTGTGGGCACGGACAAAATCGAACATGGACGTTGGGCCTCGGGTCATCCGGTCGCTGAACTGACGCCGAGCCAACGTGCCCGGCTTTGTGCGCTGCCAAAAAACGGCGAAGGCGGACCCCGGTTGGCCACCTTTCTGACTTCAATTTTGTTTGTGGGTGGTGTCGGGGTCGGACCGCCGACCAACGCCGGG
>JANOKR010000081.1:0-1566 GCA_031419315.1 Betaproteobacteria bacterium | reverse complement strand
GCGCAACGATCAGCGGCCTGGGCGGGTGCTGCGCGGGCGCGGCTGATGGGGCAGCTTGCTGGCTGCCGGCTGCGATGGGAATCTGTTGTCCTCGCAGCCAGGATTGAGGTGGCCGGCTTCGGTTGTGGAATTCTTACGCCCTACGCCGGCCACCCCAATCCCGGCTGAGCCGGTGGCGGCCTGGGCGCTGCAAAGACCAATTCAGCGGGACTTGCGATCGCGGTTGGAGCACCAACGCCGCGGCTCGCAGAGCCGGTGTGAGGGGTGGCCCGGCGGAGAGCATAAGAATTCCATAAACGTAGCCGGGCCACCCCTCGCACCGGCTTTGCGCGCGCTGACGCCGCAGCGTAAGAGTCGGTCAACCAGAGGCGATCATCTAGTCTCGTTCGTCAAGCGCGGCGTCTGAGGCTTCGGTCCGTCAAGACCGAACCTCAACCAGCGCGGTTGCCTCGCGCCGAACCGAGGCCACCGTAGCCGGTACATCCGAGCGCCAGCCAAGCGTCGAGCTGCGCCCGCGTCGGCGCGCCATCGATCCCCCGGCCTTGCGCGCATTTGTAGGCTGCAGCGGCACAGGCCCAGGCGAAGGTGTCGGCGCGGCCCTCGACAAGCGCCAGGCCCAGCGCGGCGTGAAATACATCGCCGGCACCGGTGGTGTCGCGCGCTTTGATCTTGGGCGCCCGCGCTTCGCCCCTGGTGCCGTCGGCCGCAATCCAGCGCACGCCTCGCGCACCCAGGGTCACGGCCGCCAGGGCGGGGCCGGCGGCCAGTGCGCGCTCAAGCGCCCGGTCCGATGTCATGCCGGGCGCCCATGCTGCCAGGCCGTGATCGGAGAACACCGCCCAGCGCACGCGCCGCAGCAGGCGGCTGATCACCGGGCGCGGCGCGACATCGCCGTCGAGCATCGACGGCACGCCATTGTCCGAAGCCCATTGCAAAGCGCGCGCCGCACCTTCGGGCCAGCGTGGATCGACCAGCACCAGGTCGGCGCCGGCGAGTTGGTTTGTGTCCAGCGCATGCGCGCGTGCCAGCGCGTCGCCGCGGTGGATGTAGATCTGGCGCGCGCCCTGAGCATCGACGACCACCGTGGCGACCGAGGTGCTTGCGCCGGCCACCGATTCGAGGCCGCGGGCCTCGACCTGTTCGGCCTGCAGGCTGGCACGCAGCAAGGCGCCCGCGGCATCGTCGCCGACGCGGCCGAGCAGGCGCACCGAAGCGCCGAGCCGTGCCGCTGCGACTGCTGCGTGCAGCGACATGCCGCCGGCGCGCACCGTGTAGCGATGGGCCAGCGTCTTGGTCGGCTCGGTCGGGTGGGCATCGACCTCGAAGACATGGTCGACTGCGGCGTGGCCGACGCAGGCGACCCGCGTCATGACGGGCTCCCGTCCGAAGTGCGAGTTGACCGCAGTGCAAAGCACAGCGCTTGCCTGATGAGCCGCTGATCGGTCTCGTCGGACTCGTTGGTCTTGTCGGTCTTGTCGGTCTTGTCCGTAGGCCGCTGCACGCAGCGAGGCTAACACCGCTGCGGTCCCGTCGATGCCGGCTGGCGCCCCGCCGGCGGTGGTCAGC
>JANOKR010000080.1:0-13319 GCA_031419315.1 Betaproteobacteria bacterium | reverse complement strand
TCGGTGGTTATGTCGCCTTCATCGTCGCCGAGCGCACTGGCTGGTGGGTGCTCGGGGTGGCGGCCGGGTTTGCTGCCGCTGCGGTGGCGGGTTTGCTGATCCAGGTGCTGATCCTGCGCCACATGCAGGGGCAGGAGCTGCGCCAGACGATGGTCACGATCGGGTTGTCGATCGTGATTGCCGACATCCTGCTGTGGGCCTTCACTGGCCAGGTGCATCAGATGGAAGCGCCGGCCTGGCTGCAAGGCCCGATCCGCGGCATCCCGTTGATCAATGCCTATTCGGCGTATCGGCTGAGCCTGCTCGGTTTTGGCATCGCCATCGGCGTCGGCCTGTGGCTGCTGCTCAACCGCACCCGCGTCGGCATGATGATCCGCGCCGGTGTGGATGACCGCGCGATGCTGGCCGCGGCCGGCGTCAATGTGAACCTGGTGTTTGTCATCACCTTCGCACTCGGCGCCGGGCTGGCGGGTTTTGGCGGTGTCATCGGTGCGGTCGAGTTGTCGATGGTGCCCGGCGAAGACACCCGGCTGCTGCTGGTCTCGCTGATCGTCGTCATCGTCGGTGGCATGGGCAGCGTGCCGGGTGCGGCTATCGGCGCGGCGATCCTCGGCCTGGCCGAGACCTACGGCCTAGCCTACGCGCCGACCTACAGCGTGGTGTTCACGTTTGTGATCCTGATTCTGGTGCTGGCCTTCCGGCCGCGCGGCATCATGGGCCGGGCCGCGTGAGATGAGCGCAGCCCACTGGCGCAGGGCGATGAATGCCGGCATGGGCATGGCCGGCCGCAGCGGGGCGTTGCCATTGCCGTCACGCGCATCGGCACAAAGCGCGGCGCCCGCAACGGCCCCCGACCCTTACGCCGACAGCGACGCGCCGGCCTGGCTGAAGTACCTGTGGCGCACATTGGCGCCGCGGCATGTATTTGTTTTCTTGTTCGTGATGGTCTTTCCGTTTGTCGCGACACCGTTCATCACCTTCCAGGTTGCGGCACAGTCGTTGGTGCTCGGGCTGATAGCGCTGTCGCTGACCTTTCTCGGCGGCTACGGCGGCATGGTCTCGCTGGCGCAGATGACGGTGGCCGGCATGGCCGGCTACAGCGTCGCGATCTTCGGCAACAGCACCGGCGGCGAGATCCACCTGCTCTGGCCCTGGTGGGCCTACCTGCCGGTGAGCCTGCTGATCTGCACGCTGGCGGCGACGCTGATCGGCTGGCTGTCGGTGCGCACTGAAGGCATCTACACGATCATGATCACGCTGGCCATCGGCGTCGCGTTTTATTACCTCGTGCTCCAGAACTACAGCCTCTTCAACGGCTTCCAGGGGCTGCGCGAGGTCTATCCGCCGGCGGTGCTGGGGGTGGCCTGGCGCGACCCGCTGCCGTTTTATTTCCTGACGTTGTTCTGCTCGATGGCGGCCTACTTCTTCGTGCGCTGGGTCGTGCGCGCACCGTTTGGCATCGCCTTGCAGGGCATCCGCGACAACCCGCGGCGCATGGGCGCGCTCGGCTTCAATGTCGTCGCGCACCGCGTCGCGGCTTATGCGCTGGCGGGCTTCATCGCCGCCGTCGGCGGGGTGCTGCTGGTTTGGTACAACGGCCTCGTCACCCCCGGCTCGGTGAGTACTTCGTGGCTCATCAATATCCTCGTCATCGCCGTGCTCGGCGGCATGAAACACCCGATCGGCGCTTTTCTCGGCGCGATCGTTTTTGTGCTGTTGCAGACCTTCGCCATCGACTTGATCGACCGCGAACGGTTCAATCTCGTGATCGGTGGTGTCTTTCTCGCCATCGTGCTTTTTTCCCCCGACGGCCTGCTCGGACTGTGGGCGAAGCTTCGCTCCCGCTTCGGCCCCACGCAGGCTCCAACTTCCCACCAAAGGAGACTGAAGTGAAAGCAGTGAAAATAGTTCTGACCCGTTCAATCTTGGCTGCCGCGGCAGCCACGGCGCTGACGGCTGGCGCCTGGGCGCAAGGGCAGCCGGTGAAGATCGGCCTGCTGGCCACGCTTGAGGGACCATTCGCAGCCGGCGGCGCCGACGGCATGCGCGGCGCCGATCTGGCCGTCAAGCAGCGTGGCGGCGTGGTTGCCGGGCGCAAGATCGAAATCATCAAGGCCAGCTCCGACGCCAAGCCCGATGTCGCGGTCAACGCGACGCGCAAGCTCGTCGAGCAGGACAAGGTCGACATCATGGTCGGCCCGTTGTCGGGCGGCGAGGGCATTGCGGTCAAGGACTATTCCAAGACGCAGCCGAATATCACCTTCATCAACGGCTCTTCGGGTGCGCAGGCGGCGACGCTGGTCAACCCGAGCCCGAACTTCTTCCGCTTCAACACCGAAGGTGCGCAGTGGATGGTCGGCCTGGGCAAAGCCGCGATGGACAAGGGGTTCAAGCGTGTGATGGTCATCGCCGAGGACTACGCTTTCCCGTATTCGCAGGTGCAGGGCTTCATGGCCGAGTACTGCCGGCTTGGTGGCAAGGTGCCGGTCAAGGCCTGGGTGCCGCTGGGTGGCAAGGACTACGCGTCGGTCATCGCACGGATCCCGAACGATGTCGACGCGCTGCTTGTCGTGCTCGGCGGCGCTGATGCGGTGAACTTCCTCAACCAATACGAAGCCGCGGGTGGCGACAAGCCGCTGCTTGGTGGCTCGATCATGGTCAGCCAGGACATCCTCAACTACCGCGGCAAGCGGCGTGACTCGCTGGTCGGCACGCTGTCGGCCGGCCCGGTGGCTGACGCCTACGACGGCGCCGAATGGAAGGCCTTTGTTGCCGACTACCAGAAGACCTACCCGGTATCGGCCGGCGGCTTCCCGAGCCCGAGCCTGTTTGCCTATGTCTACTACCAGAATATGAAGGCCGCGCTCGACGGCCTGGCCGCTGTTAACGGCGACCTCTCTGGTGGCCAGGCCAAGTACCGCGACGCGCTGTCGAAGATGGTCCTCAAGACGCCCACCGGCGATGTGCGCCTGGACAGCAACCGCCAGGCCATCGGCACCACGTTCGTGACCGAGGTGGTCAAGGACGCGCAGGGCAACCTGACGACCAAGGTCGCGCGCAAGGTCGACAACGTCGAGCAGTTGCTGGGCATGAAGAAGGAAGACTTCCAGATGGGCACCCGCGACGTGCCGGCCTGCCCGTAACGGCCGTTCGCGAAGGCTTGCCCCGATGGCAAAACCATCGGGGTGAATCCAGCAAAGACCCATGGCATCCATCTCGACCCTGTACCGATCCGCTTCCAACGTTGCCGCGGCAGCGTTGGCGCGGCCGCGCTCGGCGCTGGCGTCGAACGACGCCCTGGTGCTGAGCAACGTGACCCGCGCTTTTGGGGCCTTGAACGCCGTCGACGATGTATCCATTGCGGTTGCTGCGGGGCAAAAATACGCCGTGCTCGGCTCCAACGGCGCCGGCAAGACGACGCTGTTCAACACCATCACGGGTGACTTCCCGCCCACCGCCGGGCGGATCGAATTTTTTGGTGAAGACATCACCTTGCTGCCGCCGCACGAACGCATCCGCAAGGGCCTGCGGCGCACCTACCAGTCTTCACTGCTGTTTCGCGACCTCTCGGTGCGCGACAACCTGTTTCTCGCCGTGCGTGGGGTGGCCAGCGGCCGCTACAGCCTGCTGCGCGCGGGTGCCGGCCACGCCAGCCGCGTCGCCACCGAAGACCTGCTCGACCGCGTGCGCCTGAGCCATATCGCCGACGAGATGGTGGCTAACCTTGCACATGGCCAGCAGCGCCAGCTGGAGATCGGGATGGCGCTGGCCGGCGCGCCGCGGCTGATCCTCTTCGACGAGCCTGCTGCCGGGTTGTCACCTGCCGAGCGGCGAGAGCTGGTCATCCTGCTGCGCGCCTTGCCGGCGCACATGAGTTATGTGCTCATCGAACATGACCTCGATATCGCGCTGCGCGTCGTCGAGCGCGTGACGGTGATGCACAACGGGCGTGTGCTCCGGCATGGCACACCCGACGAGATCGAAAACGACCCCCAGGTGCAGGCAATTTATATGGGCGGCAAGCACTGATGGCCTGGCGGGAACCAAAACGCAGCGGCGATACGGCAACCCATTCGCCGGTGCTCGCCATCGAAGGCCTGGATGTCTACTACGGCCGCGCGCATGCGCTGCAAGGCGTGAGCCTGACGATCGAACAAGGCGTGTTGGGCATCGTCGGCCGCAACGGCATGGGCAAGACGACGCTGTGCAATGCGATCACCGGCCTACTGCCGGCCACGGGCAGCATCAAGCTGCTCGGTGAAGAAATCCTCGGGCTGCCGACACACCGCATCACCCGGCGCGGCATCGCCTACGTGCCCCAAGGCCGCCGCGTCTGGCCGTCGCTGAGCGTCGACGAAACCCTGCGCCTGGTGGCGCGGCAGCGGCGTGAGGTCGACCGCATTTATGCGATGTTCCCGCGCCTGGCTGAGCGCAAGAACAACGGCGGCACGCAGCTCTCGGGCGGCGAGCAGCAGATGCTGGCCATCGGCCGCGCGCTGCTGCTCGAGCCGCGGCTGCTGGTGATGGACGAGCCGACCGAAGGCCTGGCGCCGCTGATCGTCGAGCAGGTCGCCCAGTCGCTGCGCCAACTGGCCCAGGAAGGTGAAATCGCGGTGCTGCTGATCGAGCAGAACCTGGGCGTCGCGATCGATGTCGCCGACCGCATCGGCGTGATGGTCAACGGCCGCATCGCCCACGAGATGCCCGCGGCCGAGTTGGCCGCCGACCGCGGGCTGCAAGAGCGCCTGCTCGGTGTGCGCTCAGGGCCTGACGATGACGTTGCGGCGGCCGATGCCGCGCCGCCGCCGATGCCTGACACCGCTGCGCCGCAGCAGGTCTACACCGTGCGTCGCGCCCATGCCGACGGCGCGCCGTCGCTCAATGATCTGCCGACACGGTCAGTGCGTGGGTTTAACCGCTGGAATGCCGGCGATACCGCAGCGCCGGTGGTCGACATCTCTCGCGACGCTGCGTCAGCGCAGTCGACAGCCGTCGCGGCTTCGGTCTCAGGGCAGGCGACACGCGCCGATGCGCTGGCCACTCGCGCGCGTTCGGCGGCTGTCTTCGACTTCCCCGTGGCTGCCAGCAGCGGCCGCGCGGCCTATGTTGCCGGCACTTTCGACACCAAGGCGCGTGAGTTGTTCTACCTGCGCCAATGCCTTGAAAAACTCGGCCTGCGGGTGGTCACGGTCGACCTCGCGACCAGCGGCAAGCCGTCGCCCGCCAGCGTGCACCCGCGCGAAGTCGCGCGCCACCACCCGCAAGGCGAAGCGGCCGTTTTCAGTGGCGACCGCGGCACGGCGGTGAGCGCGATGGCGCTGGCCTTCGAGGTTTATATCCAGACCCGCAGCGACCTCGGGGGCATCATCTCTGCCGGCGGTTCGGGCGGCACCTCGCTGGCCACGCCGGCGATGCGCGCACTGCCGATCGGTTGCCCGAAGATGATGGTCTCGACGATGGCCTCGGGCGACACCCGGCCTTATGTCGGCCCAAGTGACATCTGCATGATGTATTCGGTCACCGATGTGCAGGGCATCAACCGGATCAGCGAAAAAGTGCTCGGCAACGCCGCGCATGCGCTGGCCGGGATGATCACGCATCCGGTGGCCGCCGCGACCGTCACCAAACCGGCCATCGGGCTGACCATGTTCGGGGTCACGACACCCTGCGTGCAGGAGGTGACCAAGCAGTTGCAAGACCGATTCGATTGCCTTGTCTTCCACGCCACCGGGGTCGGCGGCCAGTCGATGGAAAAGCTCGCCGACTCCGGCCTGCTCGCCGGTGTGATCGACGTCTCGACGACCGAGATCGCCGACGAGATCGGCGGCGGCGTGCTCTCGGCCGGGCCGACGCGGCTGGATGTTTTTGCCCGCCACGCCATTCCCTATGTCGGCTCGTGTGGTGCGTTGGACATGGTCAACTTTGGCGCCTGGGACACGGTGCCCGAGCGCTACCGGTCGCGCAAGCTCTACCGCCATAACCCGACCGTGACGCTGATGCGCACGACCGCTGACGAGTGCCAATTGATCGGCGAATTCATCGCCACCAAGCTCAACGCGATGCGCGGGCCGGTGCGGTTTTTGATCCCCGAAGCGGGGGTCTCGGCAATCGACAAGGCTGGCCAGCCCTTCCATGACGCGGATGCCGACCGGGTGCTCTTCACGAGCATCGAAAGGAATTTCCGCGCTGGTGCCAACCGCCGTATCCAGCGCATGCCGCTGCATATCAACGACGAGGCTTTTGCGGCCGCGCTGGTAGCCGCCTGGCTGGAAATCGCGCCGCGCGACGACAAGCTCGCTGCAAGCGCGCCTTCAACCTCGCCTTCAACCTCGCCTACAACCGCGACCCGCCAACATGCCCCGTATCGCTAGGCAATCCCTGCTCGATCGCTTCCGCGCCAAGATCGCCGCTGGCCTGCCGCTGGTCGGTGGCGGCGCCGGCACCGGCCTGTCTGCCAAATGTGAAGAAGCCGGCGGCATCGACCTCATCGTGATCTACAACTCCGGCCGCTACCGCATGGCCGGGCGCGGCTCGCTTGCGGGCCTGATGGCCTACGGCAATGCCAACGAGATCGTCTGCGAGATGGCGCACGAGGTGCTGCCGGTGGTGCGGCACACGCCGGTGCTGGCTGGGGTCAACGGCACCGACCCGTTCATGATCCCCGAGGCGTTTTTTGCGCGCCTCATTGGCCTGGGGTTTTCTGGCGTGCAGAACTTCCCCACGGTCGGGCTGATCGACGGCACCTTCCGCGCCAACCTTGAAGAAACCGGCATGGGTTATGGCGTCGAGGTCGACATGATCCGGCGCGCCCATGCCCTCGATCTGCTGACCACGCCGTATGTGTTCAGCGAACAGAACGCGCGTGACATGGTGATGGCTGGCGCCGATATCGTCGTCTGCCACCTGGGCCTGACGACCGGCGGCGCCATTGGTGCCGGCACCGCGTTGAAGCTCGCCGACTGCGTCGCGCCGATTCGGGCTTGGGCGACCGCCGCCATGGCCGTCAACCCCGAGGTCATCGTGCTCTGCCACGGCGGCCCGATTGCGACGCCCGCCGATGCGCAATTCATCCTGCGCGCCTGCCCTGAAATCCACGGCTTTTATGGCGCGAGTTCGATGGAACGGCTGCCGACTGAAGTTGCGCTGACCGAGACCACCCGCCGCTTCGTGGAGATGCGCCGATGACGTCCTGGCGCACCACGCTGGGTTCGGCGCTGGCCGTAGCGCTGCTTGGCTGTGCGCCGCTGCAAGGTGGTGCCCCGGGCGCCGCCCGTGGGGTAGAGGCCGCGCCGGATGCAGCGACCGACGCGGCGGTTGCGCGCGCGTTGGAGGGCGCGTCGTTCAACGGCGCGATCGTCTTGACGCGCCGCGGCCAGGTCGTTTACTCGCGCGGCTTTGGCCTTGCCGACCGCGAGGCGCAGCGCGCGTTCACGCCGCAGACACCGGCCGATGGCGCTTCGCTTGCAAAGACCTTCACTGCGGCGGCGGTGCATCTGCTGGTGGCCGAAGGACGCTTGTCTCTCGACGATCTGGCGACGAAGTACCTGCCGGGATTCCCGCATCCGACGACACGGCTGCGCCATCTGATCGGCCACAGCGACGGGCTGCCCGACTACGATGTCTTCAACGCTTCCATTCCAGTCGGCAAACTGCGCACCGCCGAGATGATGCTGCGTGAACTGGCCGCCAGCGGCGCCGCGCCGGCCTTTGTGCCGGGCACCCGGTTTGAATACTCGAACCTGGGGTTTGATGTCGCCGCGCTGATCGTCGAGCGGGTGACCGGGCAGCGCTTCGAGGCCTATGTCCGCGACAAGTTCTTTGCGCCGTTGGGCTTTGAACACAGCTTCGGCCGGCCGGCTTTTTTTGCCGATTGGCCCAGCCCCAGGACCATCGGCTACCGGCAACGCGAAGGCCAATGGCAACGCCATGAAGTTGTCGACGGCGAGGATTTTCTTGGCGCATCGAATTTCTACTTCTCAGCGACCGATCTGAGCCGCTGGGCGATGGCTTTTGCGCAGGGCCGCCTGCCGGCGCCGGTGCTGCGCGCCGCCACCGCCACCGCCCGGCTCGACGATGGCCGCGTCTCGGGCGTCACCCTGGGCAGTTGGTACTGTTACGCCGATGGCCAGCGCTGCCAGTACAGCGGCAGCCACAACGCGTTTTACAGCGTGGTGCATTGGGACCAGCAGCGCAACGAGACGGTGGCCTTTGTCAGCACCCATACGCTGGCGCCCTGGCTGTGCGCGCGTTTGGCGCGTGAGTTGATCGCCGCAGCGGCGGGCCAGACGCCGCCGCCGCGCGACAACAGCACGCTGCAGCGCACCACGCGCGATGCCTTGCCCACGCTGGCCGGCAGCTACCGCAGCCCGACGCTGGGCGTTATCGAGATCAGCGCGCCGCAGCCCGGGCGCCTGCAGTGGCGCGACAAAAGCGGGCTCGAACAATCGGCTTTCCGCGTCACCACCGAAGTTTTTTATGTGCCCGGCCTGGACCTGTGGTTCGGGTTTTCAGGCGGCGCGATGGTCATCCGGTCGATGCAAGGCGATGAGCGCGCTGAGCGACTTGCCGCACAGCTGCGGCCCGATATTCCGAATACCCAGGACCTGAGGAGAGCTTCATGACCGGTGCCGAATTTGGCAGTTTCATTCTTGGCCTGATCGTCGTTGCGATCGTCGTCGCCATCGGCGTCTGGCTGCTGCACTGGCTGTACTTGCGCAGCAGCAAGGAGCGGGCTTTTGTGCGTACCGGGCTGGGCGGGCAGAAGGTGGTGGTCGACGGCGGCGCCTTTGTGCTGCCGATCGTGCACGACGTGATCCCGGTGAATATGAATACGCTGCGGCTGGAGGTCAGCCGTGGCCGCGAGAAGGCGCTGATCACCAAGGACCGGATGCGGGTTGATGTCATCGCCGAGTTTTACGTGCGGGTTGCAGCGGCGCCGGAATCGGTAGCCGCGGCCGCGCAGACCCTGGGCCTGCGCACGATGGAGCCCGAGCAGTTGAAAGAGCTCGTCGAAGGCAAATTTGTCGATGCGCTGCGCACCGCGGCGGCCGAGATGACGATGGAAGAGCTGCACGAAAAACGCGGCGTCTACGTGCGCCGCGTGCGCGAGGCGGTGGCCGAAGATCTGAGGAAAAACGGCCTTGAACTCGAAGCCGCCTCATTGACCCAGCTCGACCAGACCGGGATGGAGTATTTCAACCCGAGCAACGCTTTCGACGCCGAGGGCCTGACCCGGCTGACGGAGCAGATCGAACATCGCAAGAAGCAGCGCAACGATGTCGAGCAGGACACCCTGATCGCGATCCGCAACAAAAACCTCGAAGCCGAAAAGCTTTCGCTCGATATCGACCGCGAAAGTGAATATGCGCGCCTGGGCCAGCAACGCGAAGTCGAGATCGCACGCGCGCGCCAGCGCTCAGATGTCGCCACCGAACGGGCCCAGCGTGAGCAGGACGCCGAAGGTGCGCAGATCGCAGCCAAGCAGGCGATCGAGAGCGCACGCATCCGCTCCGAGCAGAGCATCGAACAAGCGCGCATCGGCAAGGAGCGCACGGTGCAGGGCGCAGAGATCGAACGCCGGCAGGCGTTGGAGTTGGCCGAGCAACAGCGGGCGATCGCGATCGCCATCGAGAGCAAGGCGCAGAGCGAAGCTCAAGCCGCGGCCGATGCTGCACGCGCCGATGCGGTGACCGCCGAAGAGCGGGTCTTCACCGCTCGCGAAGTCGAAATGGCCGAGCGCAGACGAGCGATCGATCTGATCGGCGCGCGCCAGGTCGCCGAGCGCGAGGCGCTGCGCCTGACTTCGGCGGCCAACGCCGAAAAAGAAGCCAGCGCCGACCGCGGCCACGCGATCCGCGCGCAGGCCGAGGCCGACGCCGATGCCGACAAGATCAAGTCGATGGCGATGCGCGTGCGTGCCGAGATCGAGGCCGAAGGCCTGCGCCTGATGAACGACGCCCACAACATGTTGAGCCCCGAGGCGCGCATGTCGGCGCTGCGCATGCGGCTGGTCGAAAAGGCCGAGGGCATCATCCGCGAATCGGTGAAGCCGATGGAGCGCATCGAGGGCATCAAGATCCTGCATGTCGACGGCCTCGGCGGCTCTGGGGGTGGCGGCGATGGCTCTCATGGTGGACATGGCGGCGGTGGCAACTTTGCTGACGGCGTCGTCAATTCGGCGTTGCGCTTCCGTGCCCAGGCGCCCCTGGTCGACCAGTTGCTGCGTGAGATCGGCATCGAGGGTGGCGACATCCAGCGCCTGGTCGGTGCGGCGAGTGGTGCCACCGCGGCCTTGCCGCCGGCGGCGCCAGCGTCACCGGCGCCACGGTCGGCGGCCAAGGAGTAAGCCTTGATCCGGGTCTACGTTTCCAGCGTCATCGACGCTGCTGCCGACAGCATCTGGTCGCGTGTGCGTGACTTCAACGCGCTGCCGCAGTGGCACCCGGCGATCGCCGACAGCCGCATCGAAAACAACGCGCCGAGTGACCAGATCGGCTGCATCCGCCACTTTCACACCCGCGACGGCGGCATGATCCGCGAGCGCCTGCTCGCGTTGAGCGACTTCGACTTCAGCTGCACCTACGAGATCCTCGAAAGCCCGATGGGCGTCGACAACTACGTGGCCACCTTGAAGCTCACGCCCATCACCGATGGAGGCCGCTGTTTTGCCGAATGGAGCGCCGAGTTCGACTGCACGCAAGGCCGTGAGCGCGAGCTCACACAGACCATCGGCGACGGTGTTTTTCAAGGTGGTTTCGACGCCTTGAAGCGGCATTTCGGGCGCCGCTGAAGCGGCCCGGTAGCGCGCCCCCACGCTCACGCCCCGACGGCTGGCATCGTGCTGCAAAAGGTCATCCGCTCGACCATCATCGACGCGCCGATCGCGCGTGTCTGGGCGCTGCTGCGCGACTTCAACAGCCATGAGCGCTGGCACGATGTGGTCAAGTCGAGCCGCATCGACGGCGCTGAGTCACCGACGCAGGTCGGCTGCATCCGCAGCTTCGAGCTCAAGGACGGCAACCGCATCCGCGAGCAATTGCTGACGCTGGACGATCGCGCGTACAAGAGCACCTACTGCATCGTCGAAGCCACCGTGCCCTTGCAGCGTTATGTGGCGACGCTGACGCTCAAACCGGTCACTGACGGCGAACGCACTTTTTGGCATTGGGAGTCAACCTTCGCGACGCCGCCTGGGCGCGAGCGTGAGCTGCGCGAGATGGTTGCCAGCGCTGTCTACGAAGCCGGCTTCGAAAATCTGCGCCGTCATCTGCAAGCCGGCGCCGACCTGCGCGCTGCCGGTGCGGCGCGAATGCCGTCTGCCTTGCCGATCGCGACCCGCCGCGTTGCCGTTCGGGCCTACGGCGGTGCCGATCAGCTCGTTGCCGAGAACACCGAAGCAAACGCGCCAGCGGTTGGCGAAGTGCGCATCCAACAGCGGGCGATCGGGGTCAACTACATCGACATCTACCTGCGCCGCGGCTGGATTCCGCCGATGTTGGCCGCTGGCGGCACGCCGGGCATGGAGGCCGCGGGCACCGTCGTCGATGTCGGTGTGGGGGTCAACGACCTGATGCGCGGTGACCGGGTGGCCTATCTCGGCCCGCTGCCCGGGGCGTATTGCGGCGTGCGCTCGGTGCCGGCCAACTGGGTCGTTAGGCTGCCGGCGGCGGTGGAAGACGATGTCGCAGCCGGCGTGTTGCTCAAGGGCCTGACTGCCGACGTTCTGCTGCGCGACCTCGGCCGTGTCGGGCCCGGCACCCGGCTGCTGGTGCATGCCGCCGCCGGTGGTGTCGGGCTGCTCGTGTGTGCCTGGGCGGCCAGACTCGGCGCGCAAGTCATCGGCACCGTATCCAGCGATGAAAAAGCCCGCGTCGCCCGTGACCACGGCTGCGACCAGGTCATCGTGACTGCCGACTACCGATTTGCCGATGCCGTGCAGCGCCACTGCGGCGGTGCCGACGTGGTCATCGACGGGCTCGGCGAGGCCGCGTTCGACGAAAACTTCTGCGCGCTCGCCCGCCGCGGCCACTGGATCAGCCTCGGCCAGGCCAGCGGCGGGCTGCGAGCGGTTGATGCCAACCTGCTGGTGCAGAAGTCGCTGACCTTCTCGCGGCCGGTGGTCTTCGACTATGTGGCTACCCGCGCTGAACTCGACGCGCGTGCGCAGCGCCTGTGGTCGGCGCTGGCCGATGGCACGCTGCACAAACCATTGATCGAGCGGCATTCGCTCGAAGCCGCGGCGCAGGCGCACCAACGGCTCGAGTCGCGGCGCACGGTGGGGTCGCTGGTGCTCGTGGTGTGAGTCGGCATGTCCTGCGAATCGTCGACCGGGGCGTAAGCTGCGGCGGAGCTGAATTGGAACCCCTTGGAGGGCAGATATGAAAACCAAACTCGCCGCCACGCTCTTCGCTGCTGCTGCATTCGTCGGCGCTGCGCATTCGGCTGCCGTGCCCGGCCTGGGCAGCTGGGAAAGCACCCTGCAAGCGCGCGACCTCGACGCCAACGGCCAGACCGACGCTTTTTACGACCAGACGCTCCATCTGACGTGGTTGCGCCAGACCCTTGTCGGCGGGCCACTGAGCTTGATCGCGGCGCAGACATGGGCCGGCGATTGGACCCGTGAGCTGGCCTTCGGCGGCTACACCGACTGGCGGCCGCCGACCGCTCTGGACACCCTTGCCGCGACCAGCGAAATGACCCAACTGCTGTACACGACGCTGGGCAACAAGGCATTTTGCGACACCATCGGCGACTGCCCACAAACCGGCTGGGAGCTCAGCAATACGGGTGACTTTCAGAACTTGCATTCCGTCGTCGCATGGACCGGCGTCCCGACCGCTGACGCCTGTGCCGGTGCCGGTGGTGCGCTGTTGCAACTGGTCTGCTTCGGCGCTCAGAACGTGTACCTCCGGCGCGAGGTGTTGTATGCCCTGGCCGTGCGCGACGGCGACGTGCCGGCGGTGATACCGGAACCCGGGACTTATGCGCTGATGCTGGTCGGCCTTGGATTGCTGGGCTTGGCCACCCATCGCCGACGCTTCCGATTCATCGGCGCTGCGCCACGCGACGAGGCACCGATTTGATGATCCACGGCATGAACCGCTTCACCGTCACGACCGAAGACCGCGGCCAGACGCTGGCCTTTTATTGCGACCTGCTGGGTCTGCACGAAGGGCATCGCCCGGACCTCGGTTTCCCGGGCGCGTGGCTTTATGCCGGCGGGCTGCGAGCGGTTGATGCCAACCTGCTGGTGCAGAAGTCGCTGACCTTCTCGCGGCCGGTGGTCTTCGACTATGTGGCTACCCGCGCTGAACTCGACG
>JANOKR010000079.1:0-3427 GCA_031419315.1 Betaproteobacteria bacterium | reverse complement strand
GGGGGCGCCCCCGTCAATTCTGCACGCAGGGGCGAAAACCAGCCGGGGGGGCCCAGCTTGCGCTTTCGCTTCAGCCGCGCGCGCGGCGGCGCCGGGCAATGAAGCCGACCAGCCCCAGGCCGCTGAGCATCAGCGCGTAGGTCTCGGGCTCAGGTACCGCGGTGATATAGAGCTGGCCACCTTCGACGAGCTCGGTGCCATTGGCGTAGTGCGCCTGCATGTCGCCCAGGAAGTAGCGCTTGCCGTCCTTCTTGTCGAGCACCGAAGTGATCTCGATGACACCCGAACTCTCTTCGTCGACGGTCAGGAACTTCGGCGCGCCCGAGAGGAAACGCTCGCGGTCGGATTCGAGCACCTGCACAAACTTGCCGGTGGCGGGGTCGACGATCCAGGTCTTGGCGATGTAGTTGTTGCCGCCCGGGTCCTCCTGGATGACGACCGTGCCGTCGTCGGCCACGGTCATGTTGTCGAAGCTGCGTGCGAGTTCGCCGTCGGTGCCGGTCATCGACGACGAGTCGATGACGAGCTTGATATCGCCAGCGCTGTAGTTGCCGTTGAAATCCAGCCGGTACAGCTTTGAGCTTTGGCGCTGGCCGGCCACGGTGGCGCCGGTGGTGACGAAGTAGAAGGTCTTGCCGTCCAGGCTCCAGGCGCCGTCTTCAGGGCGCGCAAATTCGGTGATGCCCTTGGCCACGCTGTCGGCCTGCAGGTCAGCGCCGCTGCGCGATGCGGCGTTGCCGTCGTTGAACTTCAGCGCCGAGACAAATTTGCCGTTGATCGCGCCGTTGTTCTCCAGCGCGACCGCAGCGCCGCCGTAGTTGGCGCCGCCGTCGGTGACCTTCAGGCCGAAGAGCTTGCCGCCGACGAGGCCGGCACGCTCGACTTCGCTGCCGGCAGCGCGCTTGTCACCGACATAAAGGTAGACCTGGCCGGGTGTCGAATCGTCGGTGCCGACGACCACCGTCTTGTCACCAGAGAACGGGTTGGCGACCGAGTTTTCCCAGGAGAAGTTGCCCAGGTGCGGCAGCTCCCAGGCGGTGCCCTTGTTGGCGCCGGTGGCGACGACGCCAAAAGCGCGGCCACCGGCGCCAGTCTCTTCGCCGGTCATGTAGATGCGCTCCAGCGTGCCCTTGCCGCTGCTGCCGTTGTGGAACGCCGAGACCAGCGGCAGGTCGGCCGAGCAAAAGCGCGCAAACGACGTCGTCGCATCGACAAACTGGTTGCCGTCGGCGTACCAGAGTTTGGCGCGGGTGATCAGGTCGCTGCCGCTCAAGACGCGGAAGTCGCTCTTGCGGATCACCCACTCGGACACAAACGCGCCGGTCGTGCCGTGGGCGCGCGCGATGCCCGCGGTGACCCCGAGTTCGTGGTTCATCAGCACCGAGAAGGTGCCGTTGCCGTTGTCGTAGGCCCCCAGGCCGTCGGGGATGCCGACCATCTTGTAGCCGTTGTCGGCAGCGTCGCCGACGGTGATCAGCGACAGGCTCGACCAGCCCGGTGCGGTCGGGTTGACGTGGGCGGTCTGGCTGCTGCTCGGCCCCTGCAACTGGGCGTAGGCGCCGCTGGCGGCGGCGGCCGCGATGGCGGCCGCAATGATCTGTTTCTTGCGCATGATAAAAACTCTCCTGGCAGTTGGGGTGGTGGCGCGGGTGGCGCCGTTCGACACACCGCCCGCTCGCAGGTGCTGGCATCGCATGTCGACTGCCCGGCACGTTAGTGGCCGGATGTGGCAGGGCCATGACAGCCCTGCCATGACGGCCCTGACTAGCCCGGCGCCTACACTGGCCGGACATGTCCGCTACCGCCCTCATCCTCTGCGCCGGCCGCGGCGAGCGTTTGCGCCCGCTGACCGACCGCATCCCGAAGCCGCTGTTGCCGGTGCGTGGCAAGCCGCTGGTCGAATGGCATCTCGAAGCGCTGGCGCGGGCCGGTGTGCAAGAGGTCGTGATCAATACCGCCTGGCTCGAAGAGCAGTTTCCGGCGGCACTTGGCAACGGGGGCCGCTGGGGCCTGAAGATCCACTGGTCGATGGAAGGCCGGGCCTTTGGCAGCGCGCTCGAAACCGGTGGTGGCATCGCCAATGCACTGCCGCTGCTCGCCGACAAATTCTGGGTCGTATCGGGCGACGTTTTTTTGCCCGGCTTCGAGTTCGATCCGGCTGCGGCACAAGCCTTTGCACAAGGCGACGAGCTCGCGCACCTGTGGCTCGTCGACAACCCGCCGCACCACCCGGCGGGCGACTTCGCGCTCGGTGACGACGGGCTGGTGATGAGCGACGGCGCGCCTCGCCTGACCTGGGCCAGCGTCGGCCTCTTCGATGCGGCCTTGTTCGCCGGCATCGCTGCCGGCAGCAGCCTGCGCTTGCGGCCGCTGTTCGATCAGGCGATGCAGCTGCGGCGGCTGCGCGCGCAACGCTGGCAAGGGGTCTGGATCGACGTCGGCACGCCGGCACGCTGGGCCGCCGCCAACGTCGCCACGCCGGTCTGAAACTCTGAAACGCCCGAAGCCATCACCGTGAATCCTGTCCCAACGCCACCCGCCGGCCCAAACAGACCGCGCGCCATGAGACTTGGCATGGCACTTGTCGCCGCTTTGGCGTTGGCCAACGTGGTCGGCGCGGTTTTGCTGGTCCAGGCCGGTTGGTGGCCGGCCTGGGGCGCGAGCGTGGCCACGCTGGTGGTCATCGGCATCGGCGTTGCCATCTGGCGCATCACGCTGCAAGCCGATGGCGAGCGCGCTTTTGCCGCGGCCGCGTCGGCCCGCCAGGCCGAGGTCTTCGACAAGATCGCCGGCGGCATCGTGCTCTGGGATGCGGACAACCGCCTCGTATTCAGCAACAACGACTTTCGTTCACTGTATGGCCCGATGGCGGCCGAGCTGGTGCCGGGCCGCAGCTTCGAGGCGCTGATTCGCAGCGCCGTGGCGCATGGGCTGGTACCTGAAGCCGAGGGTCGCGAGGAAGCCTGGATCAGCGAGCGCCTGTCGGTGGCCGCTGCACCCGCGGGGCCGATCATCCGCCAGATGAGCGACGGCCGCTGGCGGCGCATCGTCGAGCAGCAACTGGCCGACGGCAGCCGCATCGGCTTCAGCGTCGATATCACCGAGCAGCTCGAACAACAACACCAACTCGAGCAGGCGCGGCGCGAATCGGATCTCGCGTCGCAACGCCTGCACGATGCGATCGAAGCCCTGCCGGCGGGTTTCGAATTGTGGGACGCTGACGACCGGCTGGTGATGACCAACAGCGTGATGCGCACGATGTATCCGCAGCTCGTGCCGCTGGAGGCGGCGCGACCGACCTTCGAACAAACCGTGCGCGCCAACCATGCTGCGGGCGGTCTCAGCGGCATCGACGGGAATTTCGAGGATTGGCTGGCCCAGCGGCTGGCAGCGCGACGCAGCGGCCCGGGCCGGATGGCGCTGCACC
>JANOKR010000078.1:0-9904 GCA_031419315.1 Betaproteobacteria bacterium | reverse complement strand
GATCTTCCGCACCAAGCCCGACGGCACCGACATGTTCGTGCTGTACGGCGCGCAAAGCCCGGGCAACAGCTTCCTGCACCCGCGCGACATGGACCCGAAGGGCAAATACAAGGGTTTTGTCTCGTCGTCGCTGATGTCGCTGTCGGGCACCCAGGAAGGCGGCGCGTTGATGTTCATCGACGCGGCCAACTATTCCGAGCAAAACACACCCGCCAACAGCACGATTGCCGCCGTCGGCGGGCAGCGCGCGGTGACCGCGCAAATGCTCAACCAGGACCGCGGCCTCTCGCTCTTCGGCCGTGCGACGACGCCCTACCCGTTGTGGGACGGTACCAACCGCGTGCTGGTGTCATGGCGGCCGTGCGAGGTCACGCGCAACGCCGTCGTGGTCGCCTGCGCGACGCTGACGGCGGAAGAAATTGCGCGGCTGTCGATGGAGGACCGCACCGACGCTGCTGCTGCCGCCGACGAATTGCAGAACAACGTGCCAGCCAACTACGCCGTCTACATGTATGACCCGGCGCTGCAGACCTGGCTCATCGTCGCCGCGCCGCCGGCAGGTTTCATGTTCACCGACCCGGTGCCGCTGCTGCCGCGCGCCGAGCCGAACACGCCGCCGACGACGACGATCGACCCGGTGCTGGCCGCCAGTGGCATGGCCCTCATCGAGGTGCGCAGTGTCTACGACACTGACGGCCTGCAACGCATGGGTGAATCGATGTTGACCGCCGCCGACCTGCCGGCCGGCTGCTCTGCGGGCATCGCCAAAACACGCTCTACCGACCCGATGGACACCCGCTCCGAGGTCGCCGACCTGATCCGCATCAAGGACCCGGCCGACGCCGCCTACGGCTGCGCACCGGCACGATTTGTACGCGCCACCCGCGCCGTCGCACCGCCTGCAAACATGATGGGCACCCGTGGCACGATCGGTGAAACCGATTTTGAGCAGCAGCAGATCCTGGGTTATGCGCCGGTCGAACCCGACGGTTCTTTCAAGCTGCAAGTGCCGGCTGATGTGCCGCTGGCGCTGGCCATCGTCGACGCACAAGGGCGTGGCATCCAGACCCATTTGAACTGGATCCAGGTCCGCCCCGGCGAGCGCCGCACCTGCGACGGCTGCCACAGCCCGCGGCGCGGCGCGGCACTGAATTCCGGCGCCGTCGTCAACACCATGCCCGCCGGCCTGAACCGCGCGCTGTCGGCGTCGCACCAGAGCGGCGAGACGATGGCCAGCCTGCGCACCCGGCTCGACGCGACGCAGCTGTCGCTAACGACTGACATGGTGTACACCGATGTCTGGGCTGACACCAGCAAAGCCGGCGTCAAGGCGCGTGCGCCGATCATCATCCGCTACACCGGCAATGCTGACCCGGCGAACGACCTCGTCACCGCCGCGCCGGTGAACGGCATCGTCAACTACCCCGACCATGTCGCGCCGCTGTGGACCCGCAACCGCGGCGCGAATACCTGCATCGCTTGTCACGCCGATGCGGCCAAGCTCGACCTGCGCGCCACCACCGCCGGCACCGGGCGTGTCGTGTCCTACGACGAGCTGCTGATCGGCGACCCGGTGCTCGACCCGGTCACCGGGCTGCCACAAACCCGTGTCGAAGAAGGGGTCGCCGTGGTCGTGCGCGGGCCGGCCCTGGTCGAAACCGGTGCCAGTGGCGCGGCCGGCCTGGCGCGCTCGAGCCGGCTCACCGAAATCATCTTCGGCGAAACGCTCAAGGTTGACGCTGCCGCACGCACTGCGCACCCAACACCGCCGAGCACCGCACCCGACCACAGCAAGATGCTCAATGTGGCCGAGAAGCGCGTCCTCGTCGAGTGGATGGACTTGGGTGGCCAGTACCTCAACAACCCCTTCGACGCGAGCCGCGGCGTGCGTGCGATCACGGGGTTGAGCGAAGCGACTTTCGAGTCGCAGGTCTGGCCGCTGCTCAAAACCAGCTGCGCCGGATGCCACGCGCCAGTGGGCAGCTCGGGTGCTGCCGCTGGTGCGCCGAAGCGCACCAATCGCTTCGTGCTCACCGGCGGCCTTGAGGGCGACTTTGGCAACACGTTGTCGATGGTCTCCGACACCTGCAATGCGGCGTCGAACCGGCTGCTGTCGATGCCGTCGACGGTGCCGCACCCGTCTGGCGCCACGTCGGCAGTGCTGCCGCTGGGCAGTGCCGGCTACACCACTTTGAGCAACTGGATCAGCAACGGATGTGGAAGATGACCGCCCCAAGGCCGGCCGCAGCCGGCCGCCCCCCGCGGGGATCAAGCAAAGTGGCGAAGCCACGTTTGCTTGAGAACCGGCGACATCGACAGGCACTGCTGGCGCTGGCCGCCGTCGCGCTGCTCGGAGCCTGCGGCGGCGGCGACTCCAACCCCTTCGGCAACCCGGCGACGATCGACAACCCACCCGGTGCGCCGGGTGGGAAATTGTCGTTTGTGTACTTCCAGAAATGCATCAACCCGATCTTTCTGGCAGCGCTGCAAAACAATACCGGCGGCGTCGTCTCGACGAACAGTTGTGCCGGCGCGGGCTGCCATGACAACAGCACCGGCACCGGTGGCGCGTTCCGTGTGGTTGCGGCGGCGACCGATGTCGACATCAGCGACCCGGCAAATACGCCCGAGGTTGTGCGCGCCACCGAGATCTACCGCAACTTCTATTCTTCACTCGGTGAGACCCTGCCCGGCGCGCCGGCACAGAGCCGCTTGCTCAACAAACCGCTGGTGCGTGGTGTCCTGCACGGCGGTGGCTTGATCTTTGACAGCGAGGACGACATCAACGCCAAACGCATCCGATATTGGATCAGTCGCCCCGCGCCGCAGGGCCAAGACGAATTCAGCACCGCCGGCAACAGCATGTTCACACCTGCTGATCCCAGGACCGGCAGCTGCAACTCGGAATGACCGACTGATCGACTCATTGAATGTTCCTCATCCGCCTGTTGATCCTGATCTCTGCGCTGGCCACCGCCCTCGGTGTGTTGCCTGCGCATGCCAACGACAAACCCGAGACCAGCCAGTTGGTGCAGGTCACCGACCCGTATCTTGAAATGCACACCGGCCCAGGCCGCGGCTTCCCGGTCTTTCACGTCGCCGCACGGGGCGAGTCGGTGAGCATCGTGCTGCGCCATACCGACTGGTTCAAGGTGCGCACCGCCGCGGGCAAAGAAGGCTGGGTGCAGCGCAAACAACTCGAGTCGACACTGACCCAGGCGGGCGATCGCAAGAGCTTCCGCGATGCGCTCGTCGACGATTACCTGCGCCGGCGCGTCGAGCTCGGCGCGTCGATCGGCCGTTTTGGCGGCGAGCCGGCGCTGAGGGTCTGGTCGAGCTGGCGGTTGGCCGAGACGATCAGCATCGAAGGCACGATCGGCCAGGTCCAGGGCCTGTATTCGGGCACCGACTTCTGGCACCTGAACCTGCACACCGAGCCTTGGGGCCACCAGCGCCTGTCGCCAACTTTTGGCATCGGCTTCGGGCGCTTCAACAACCTGCCCAACACCAGCCTCGTCGGCGCGCTGCCCACCGACGCCAAGCTGGCCAACGCCACCATCGGCCTGCGCTGGTTTATCAGCGACCGCTTTGTCGCGCGTGCCGACTACAGCGTCTACACCGCCTACATCAACAACACCCGCAGCGGTGAGTACCGCTCGGTCAAAGCCGGCCTGTCGTTTTTCTTCTAGCCAGCGCCCGCCGAACAACAACAACCGCCTGAACGAGCCCACGATGCCGATCCCGATGTCAATACGACTGCTGCGCCCTTCTTTCATCGCCGCTGCCGCCCTCGCCGCTGCGGCCTTGCCTGCCCTTGCGCAGACCGCGCCGACGACACCCACGACGCCGGCTGCACCGAAGGCCAACGAGCAGGTCATCGTGCCGCAGGTCGACCGGCGTGATCTCAAGGTGCCGCGCTTCCCGTCCAAGGACTTCGAGGTCGGTCTCTTCGCCGGCACCTACTCGGCGCAGAACTTCGGCACCAGCGCGGTCGCCGGTCTGCGCCTGGGTTACCACATCACTGAAGACTTCTTTGTGCAGGCCAATTTCGGCCAGACCAAGGTCAGCGACGAGCTCTTCCGCCAGGTGTTGCCGGGTGGCATCTTCACCAGCGACAAGGCGGCGCTGAAGTACATCAACCTGTCGGCCGGCGTCAACGTGCTGCCGGGCGAAATCTTCATCGGCCGCAACAACGCCAAGGCCTCGGCGGTGTACCTCACTGGCGGTGTCGGCACGACCACCTTCAACGACCAGAAGCGCCAGACGATCAACCTCGGCTTGGGGATGCGCGTGCTTTTCACCGACCGCGCGGCGATCAACGTTGACTTGCGCGACCACATCTTTTCGCTCGACCTGCTGGGCAAACGCCAGAGCACCCAGAACGTCGAGCTGACGGCCGGCTTTTCGTTTTTCTTCTGATGACGGGCACCAGGATGAACCGACTGCGTCGACGCTACTTCGCCCCTGCGCTGCTTGCCACGGGCGTTTCGCTGGCGACTTTCAGCAGCGCTGCGGTGGCACCCGCAAGCACCGCGCCGGACTTCACGCTGCGCAGCAGCGAAGGCATCAACCTGCGCCTGCACGAGCAGCGCGGGCAGGTCGTGATGGTCAATTTCTGGGCCAGTTGGTGCGGCCCGTGCAAGGTCGAGCTGCCGCACTTGAACCGGCTCCACGACAAATACCGCGCTTCGGGTTTTGTGCTGCTCGGCGTGAATATCGACGAAGACCCGCGCCTGGCCACGAGCATCGCGCAGCGCATGGGCTTGAAGTTTCCGATCCTGCTCGACAGCGACAAGGCAGTCGCCAAACGCTACGACCTCGGCACGATGCCGTCGACCGTGCTCATCGACCGCGACGGCCGCGTGCGCCAGGTCCATCTCGGCTACCGCGATGGCCTCGAGCTGACCTACGAAAAGCAGGTTCGTGACCTGCTCAAGGAGTAAGCCGATGCACAGCACTCTGCGCCTGCTGCTGATCGCGTTGGTGGCCTCGCTCACCGGCTGTGCGGTGCAGCCCTGGGTCAAGCCCTACGAGCGCGAGCGCCTGGCCGACCCGGTGATGCAGTTCTCGCGCCACGCGCTGGCCGAGCGCCACCGCACCCATGTCTACGACGTGCGTGAAGGCGCGCGTGGCGCCTCGGGTGTGCAAGGGGGTGGTTGTGGCTGCAACTGACGTCGTGCCGCATTGGCTCGGCCGTGTGCTGCGCGCCTGCGCAGCGCTGTTCGGCGGCCTGCTTGCGGCCGGCACGGCGAAGGCGGTCGACCTGCCCGAAGACCGCGCCGAGGCCATGATCCATGTCTACGACGGCGGCGGTGTCAAGGCCATCGGCCCGGCGGTGCTGGTGCGCAAACGTTTTGCCGAGCGCTATTCGTTGTCGGCTTCGTACTATGTCGACGCGGTCAGCAATGCGTCGATCGACGTCGTCACCACCGCGAGCCCTTTTAAGGAGCGCCGCACTGCTGTCGACCTGACGCTGGACCATGTCGTGCGTGACGGCATCGTCTCGGTCGGCCTGTCGCACAGCAAGGAGCCCGACTATGTGGCGCAGGCGTTCAGCCTGGATACGTCGCAAGAAGTCTTCGGTGGCATGACCACCGTCAGCGTCGGTTTCACCCGCGCGGTCGACAAGGTCGGCAAGGCCAACGAAGCTGCCTGGGCCGACGAGGTCACCCATTGGCAATGGCGTGCCGGCATCACGCAGATCCTGTCGCCGCGCTGGATCGCGAGCGCCAATTTCGAAGCCATCTCCGACAGCGGTTACCTCGGCAGCCCATACCGCGTGGCGCGGGTATTTGGCGCCGCGGTGCCCGAGCGCAACCCGCGCACCCGCACCAGCCGGGCGATCAAGCTGCGGGTCATTGGCGACCTCGGCTCGCGTGACGCGGTGCGCGCCGAAGCGCGCTTTTTCAGCGACACCTGGGCGATCAAGGCGAGCACCGTCGAAGCCGGCTACAGCCGCTACTTCGGCAACCCCTCCGGCAACCGATGGCTTGCCGATGGTTTTGTGCGCGCACATTCACAGCGCAAGGCGCTGTTCTACAGCGACAACGCCAGCACCGAGACGATCTACATCTCGCGCAACCGCCAGTTGAGCACCTTCAAGAGCACCTCGCTGGGCGGCCGCGTGACCTACGCACTCGGCCGCGTCGGATCGCGCTTCGACGTCAAGCTGGTCGGCAGCTACGAGCGCGTGGCCTTTCGTTACAAGGACTTCACCGATGTCCGCACCGGCGCGCCATATTCATTCAACGCCAACCTGCTGCAGGTTTTTGCGAGCGCCAATTTTTAGGAGATCGCCGAAGTGACCTCATTGATTCGACACCTCGCCGGGCTGCTGCTGGGCGGCAGCATCGCGACGTTGGCGCTTGCGCAGCCGGTGGCGGTGCCGGCCGCCTCGGCACCCGCCGTGGCCGCCAGCGCGCCCGCCGCGCTCGACACCCGGGTGCAGGACACCAAGGCCGACGTCATCCGCCTGAACCGCGACCTGCTGGTGCTCGAAGAAGAATTGCTCTTCCCGGCGAGCACGCAGCTCGTCGTGTTCTTGTCGATGGATGTCGGCAAGCTCTTTGCGCTGGACTCGGTGCAGCTCAAGGTGGGCGACAAGGTCGTCGCGTCTTACCTCTACACGCCGCTTGAAGTTGCGGCCCTGCACCGCGGCGGCGTGCAGCGCCTGTACCTGGGCAACCTGCGGCCCGGCGAGCACCAGATCGTGGCCTTCTTCACCGGCAAAGGGCCACACGACCGCGACTACAAACGCGGCACCACGATCAAGATCGACAAGGGTGTTGACCCGCGATATGTCGAACTCCAAATCAAGGATGTGCAAGCCAAGTTGCAGCCCGAGTTCGAGGTCAAGGTCTGGCAGTGATCCAGCGCTTTCGCTCGATCGTCGTCAACGCAGCGCTCGCCGGCGCTGCGGCGTTGGTATGCCAGAACGTCGGCGCACAAGCGCAGCCAGGTGTGAAGCTGCAGGCGCCCCACTACGGCGATACGCTGTTCCATTTTTATCAGGACAAACACTTCGAGTCGATCACCGGCCTGATGGTGTCGCAGCATTTCAACCGCGTCGCCCAGCATGCCGATGAAGCCGAGGTGCTGCGTGGTGGCCTGATGTTGTCCTACGGCCTGCATACCGAAGCCGGCAAGATATTTGTGCAACTCATCGATCGCGGCACCGCACCCGCGGTGCGTGACCGGGCCTGGTTCTTTCTGGCCAAGATCCGCCACCAGCGCGGCCTGATCAACGAGGCCCAGGTGGCCCTCGACCGCGTCGGCGACCAGCTCGTCGCGACGCTGGAAGAAGACCGCGGCCTGCTGCAATCGAACCTGATGCTCGCGCGCGGCGAGTACGCCGCCGCCGCAACACTGCTGACGGCGATGACGACGCCGGCCGGCGCGGGCGTGCCGGCGCCATCTGCCTCATCGACCCCATCCGCCCCCTACGCCCGCTTCAACCTCGGCGTCGCCCTGGTCAAGAGTGGTGACGTGCTGCGTGGCTCGGCCCTGCTCGACGAACTCGGCCGCGCGCCGGCCGCCGACGACGAAGCCTGGAGCCTGCGCGACAAGGCCAATGTCGCGCTCGGCTTCGCTGCGCTGCAAGACGGCCAGCCGCAGGCCGCACGCCCGGCGCTCGAGCGCGTGCGTCTGAACGGCCTGCACTCGAACAAGGCCCTGCTCGGTTTTGGCTGGGCCGCGGCGGCGCTGAAACAACCCCAGCTGGCGCTGGTGCCCTGGGCCGAGTTGGGGAACCGCGAGCTCGACGATGCGGCGGTGCTCGAGGCGCGCATCGCGGTGCCCTACGCCTATGCCGAACTCGGCGCTTATGGGCAGTCGCTTGAGCGTTATCTCGATGCGATCTCAACCTTCGACCGCGAAGGCCGGCGACTGGACGATTCGATCGCCGCCGTGCGTGCCGGCAAGCTCGTCGACGGCTTGCTCGAACGCCATCGGGCTGAAAATATCGGCTGGTTGTGGAACCTGGGTGAGCTGCCGCAAATGCCGCATGCCGGTCATCTGGCGCCGGTGCTCGCCGGGCACCCTTTCCAGGAAGCGTTCAAGAACCTGCGCGACCTGCAGTTTCTGGGCCGCAACCTGAGCCACTGGAACGACAAGGTCGGTGTTTACGGCGACATGCTGCTGACCCGGCAGGAGGCCTACGCCAGCCGCCTGCCCAAGACCCTGGCGCGCTCGCGCGAGATCACGCTCGGCGCGTTGCAAACACAGCGCGAATTGCTGTCAGCGCAACTTCGGCAAGCCCAGATTGACGCCGACGGCCGCGCCTTCGCCGACGCCAGACAACACGATCTGACCGAGCGCATCCAGCGCCTGCAACAAGCCCTGGCCGCCGGTGTCGAGTTGCCCGATGCGACGGTGGTCAAGGAGCGTGTGCGCCTGGCCGCCGGAGCCTTGACCTGGCAACTCGCGCAGGACCATTCGGCGCGTGTCTGGGACGCCGCCAAGGGCCTCAGTGCCATCGACACCGGCCTGGCCCAGGCGCAGCGCCGCGAAGCCGCGTTGGTGCAGGCGCAGCGCGACGAGCCGGCGAAGTTCTCGGCTTTTGCACAGCGTCTGGCCGCACTTGGTGAGCGCTTGCGCGGTCTGCAACCGCAGGTGGTGGCATTGGCCCAGGAGCAGCGCGTTGAGGTCGAGCAGATCGCCGTCGCTGCCCTCGAAAGCCAGAAGACGCGGCTGGCCGAATACACGATGCAGGCACGCTTTGCCGTGGCGCAGCTTTATGACCGGGCGCAAGTCGCCGCAGTCAAGCCCGCCAACAGTGCAAGCGATGCCAGCCCGACCCAGGAGCGAGGCAATGTCGTACCGCAGAAACCTTGAGGTGCTGAGCGCAATCGCGGTCGCAGTCGCGGCATCCGCACTGCTCGGCGCCTGCGCCGGCAAGCGCGGCCCGCAGATGCCCCAGCCGCTGACCTTGAAGTCGCTCGCCGACCGCAAGGTTGATGTCGGCCCCGACGCCGGCATCCCGGCGAATGCCGATCGCACGATCGCGGCCTATCGCGACTTTCTCGCCGCCGCACCCAAGGCAAGCCAACGCCCCGAGGCGATGCGCCGCCTCGGTGATCTGGAGATGGACAGCGCCGACAACAAGGCCGCCGCAGCGGACAGCAGCACCGGCGTGCCCGACTACCGCGCGGCAATCGCCCGCTACGAAGAATTCCTCAAGAGTTATCCCAAGGACCCTGGCAATCACCGCGTGCTGTACCAACTGGCACGGGCGCATGAGCAGGACGGCAAACTCGAAGTCGCGCTGGCCACGCTGGACAGGCTCGTTGCGGCCTATCCAAAAACGGCGTACGGCGCAGAAGCACACTTCCGCCGCGGTGAACTGCTCTTCGCCACACGCGACTATGCCAAGGCAGAGCGTGCCTACAGCACCGTGTTGGCGAGCAGCAGCGAGCACCCTTACCGCGACCGCGCGTTGTACATGCAAGGCTGGTCGATCTTCAAACAAGGCCGCCTCGAAGATGCACTCGCCTCGTTTTTTGGCGTGCTCGATACGAAGTCGGCAGCACTTGGCCACAGCGGGCCGATCGATGCGCTGAAAGACCTGTCGCGTGCCGACCGCGAGCTGGTCGAAGACACCTTCCGCGTCACCAGCCTGGCGCTGGCCAATCTGCAGGGCGCCGCGTCGATCGCGCCGCTCATTGGCAGCGATGGCAGCGACGGCAGTGCCGGCAGCAACACCCGCCGGGCCTACGAGTTCCGCGTCTACCACCAGCTTGGTGAGCTCTACCTCAAACAAGAGCGTGTCAAGGATGCCGCCGACACGCTGGCGCTCTTTGCGCGGCAATACCCGATGCACGCGCAAGCGCCGCAGATGCAGGCACGGGTGATCGATATCTACCAGCACAACGGCTTCGCCAACCTGGCGTTGCAAGCCAAGAAAGAC
>JANOKR010000077.1:0-7084 GCA_031419315.1 Betaproteobacteria bacterium | reverse complement strand
CCGAGCGACGCGTCGCTCGGCTTCGTCCTCAACCACAGCATGCTGCGCGTGAAGGACCCGGCCGTGGCGCTGGACTTCTACACCCGCGTCTTCGGCATGCGCGTGCTGCGCAAGCTCGACTTCCCGGAGATGAAGTTCTCGCTCTACTTCCTGCACCGCGCCGTGCCTGGCGAAGCGGTGCCCGCCGATACCGGCGAGCGCACGGCCTGGACCTTCGGCCAGCGCGGCAACCTGGAGCTGACGCACAACTGGGGCACCGAAACCGACGCTGCGTTCAACTACCACGACGGCAATGCGCAGCCGCAGGGTTTTGGCCACATCTGCTTTTCGGTCCCCGACCTTGACGCCGCCGTGCGCTGGTTCGACGACAACGCCCTAACCTACGTGAAGCGGCCCGACCAGGGCAAGATGAAGGACGTCGCCTTCGTCAAGGACCCCGACGGCTATTGGATCGAGATCGTCGAGCCCGGACGGCTGAAGAACCTGGGTCGCTGAGCCCCGGCTTGCGGCGAGCGAGCAGCACCGTTTCGACGTCTTGGATAAAGAGCGCCCCCAGGCGGCGTTGCCGCCCCCTGAGGTCTCGCCTGGGCGAGAGCGGCCAAGTCCGCGGCAAAATGATCCTCCACGTCGGCCTGCCGCGGGCATAGGGGCGGGTGACGACCTGCGGCGTACGTGATCGGCGCCACCGCGTCCTGGGGTGGCGGCGCGGCCCGCGCGCGAAGCTCAAGCGGGCCCCAAGCTCAGGCGCAACGCCAACGCGCGCAGCCGCTCGATCCCCGGCTCTTTGCGCGGCCAGGTCAGCTCGACACCGTCGCCAGCAAAACGCGGCAGCACATGCAGGTGCGCATGCGGCACGGTCTGCCAGCCGGCCGGTCGGTTGGCTTGCAGGACCGTGATGCCCTCGGGATCAAACGCCGCCTGCACGGCGATGGCGATGCGCCGCGCCGCGCGCATCAGCGCCGCGGCTTCGTCGTCGCTGCAGTCGAGCAGGGTCTCGTGCGGGGCTTTGGTGGCGACGATGACATGGCCGTCGTTGACCTGGCCGGCGTCCATGAAGGCGAAGACAAGATCGTCTTCGTAGACCTTGGCGCAGGGCCATTCGCCGGACAGCAGTTTTTCGAAGACGGTGCTCATCGCGGGCCTTGGGCATTGGGTGTTGGGGTTGATCGGGTGCGATCGACGTTGAACAAGATCATCGCAGGCCCTGCTGCGACAATCCCTACTTGCCATGGAAAGCCCCATCAACCTGCCCCCGCTGCCGTCGTTGCCCTCGCTGCCCCCCGTGCCCGAGCGCTGCGAGATCCTCATCGTCGGTGCCGGCCCGGCCGGCAGCGCCTGCGCGCAATGGCTGGCGCGTGCCGGCTTCGACACCCTGCTCGTCGACCAGCACGACTTTCCGCGCGACAAGACCTGCGGCGACGGGCTGATCCCCGACGCCCACGCGGCGCTGCGGCGCCTGGGCGTCTACGACGAGGTTGCGGCGCGCGCGCAGCCGGTATCGCATGTGAGCTGCTTTGCGCCGAGCGGGCGCCATGTCGAAGTGCCCGGCACGCTGTCGGTGCTGCCGCGGCGCGAACTCGACTGGGTGTTGCTGCGCGCCGCTTTGAATGCCGGGGCCAAGCTCGCGACACCCTGGCGCTTCGACGCGCCGCTCAAGGACGGCAGCGGCCGTGTCACCGGTGCGCGCTTCAAACGCGCCGGTGTGCTGCATGAGGTGCGTGCCGATCACGTCGTGCTGGCCACTGGCGCAGCGCCGCAGGCACTGGTCGCCTCGGGCCTGTGCGAGCGCCGCGTGCCGAGCGCGATGGGCCTGCGTGGTTATGTCAAAAACGACGCCATGACCGGCCGCATCAAGAATCTCGAAGTCGTCTGGCACGGCAAGCTCAAACCCGGTTACGGCTGGATTTTCCCCTGCCGCGACGGTGTCTTCAATATCGGGGTCGGCATCATCGACAGCCACAAGCCGGGCGATCACCGGATGCGCGATGTGAACCTGCGCGAGGTCTTTGCAGACTTCACGCAGCTGCACGCACCGGCGCGCGAGTTGATGGCCGGCGGTGTGCTGCAAGGCGAATTGAAAGGCGCGCCGCTGCGCAGCTCGCTGGTCGGCGCGACCTTCGCCGCGCCCGGTGTGCTGGTCACCGGCGAAGCCGCCGGCAGCACCTATTCGTTCACTGGCGAAGGCATCGGCAAGGCGATGGAAACCGGCTTGATGGCCGCCGAGGCGCTGATCGCAGCACGCGAAAATTCGCTCGACGATGCCGGCATCGCGGCGCACTACATTGCCGCTTTAGGCACCATCAAGCCCAAGTTCGACCTCTACGAAAAAGGCAACCGCGTCAACTACCGGCCCTGGTTGACCGAGATCCTGATCCGCCGCGCGGCCCGCAGCCCGCGCCTGCGCCAGCGCATGGCGAATCTGCTCGAAGAACGCTCTACGCCAGCGCAGCTCGTCACGCTGCGCGGGCTGTACAAACTATTTGTCGAGTAGCCGCGAGGCGACTGCAATCAGGACCGCGCGCGATGTGCCAACTGCTCGGCATGAATGCCAACACGCCGACCGACGTATGTTTCAGCTTCACCGGCCTGGCGACACGCGCCGATGAACACAAGGACGGCTTCGGCATTGCGTTTTTCGAGGACAAGGGCCTGCGCCTTTTTGTCGACCACCACGGCGCGCGGATATCGCCGGTGGCGGCGCTGGTCAAGGGTTATCCGATCCGCAGCGACAACGTCATCGCGCATATCCGCAAGGCCACCCAGGGCCGCGTCGCGCTCGAAAACACGCACCCGTTTGTGCGTGAACTCTGGGGTCGCTACTGGGTCTTTGCGCACAACGGCGACCTCAAGGGATTTGCGCCGCGCCTGCATGGCGCATTTCGCCCGGTCGGCGATACCGACAGCGAACTGGCGCTGTGCTGGTTGATGCAGGAGCTGGCCAAAGCCCATGCCGGCGTGCCGACGATTCACGAGCTGACTGCGACGCTGCGCGAACTGCTGCCGCAGATCCAGCGCCACGGCACCTTCAACATGCTCTTGAGCAACGGCCAGGCGCTGTGGGCGCATGCCTCGACCCAGCTGCATTGGCTGGTGCGCCAGCATCCTTTTGGCCCGAGCACCTTGGCCGATGAAGACCTGACGGTGGACTTCGCGCAGCAAACCGGCCAGGGCGACCGCGTCGCGATCGTCGCCACCGAGCCGCTGACCAGCGGTGAGCCTTGGGGCCCGATGGCGCCCGGCGAGCTGCGTGTTTTTGTCGGCGGCGCGCCGGTCATCGCCGATTGACGGCGCTTCAGACGCACTTTCCCGCCAGCCGCCCGCGCGCCAGGCCGGTGGCCTGCTGCGCCGCCTAGACTGCGCCCCGATGACCCCACTGCGCCCGCTTTCCGAAGGCAACCGCTTGCAGCGCGCCTACCACCGCTGGGCCGCGCCGCACTATGCGCGCATGGCGCCGGGGCTGGCCGAGCACGCCGAATTGATCGACCGCTTTTTGTACAGCCGGTCCGGCCTGGGCTTCTGGTTAGGGCTGGTCGGGGCCATCGCCGGCACCATTTTCGGTTTGATCGGGGCCGGGATGGAGACGGTGCTGGCGGTCTCGCTCAGCCTGCTCGGCTGGGCCGTGTTGCCGCTGTGCGCAGTGGCCGCCTGGCTGCAGCCGGCACAGTTTTCGGCAACCTGGATCCGCAAGAGGTTGCCGCGCATCGTGCTGCTTGCCGCTGCCGGTGGCATGGTTGGTTTTGCCGTCGGGCATGTCGTGCGCCGCGGCCACCTCGACCCCGGCGCGCTGCTGACGAGCCTGGTCGACTCCGTGCACCTGCTCGCGCCGGCGATGGTCTTGGTCGCCGTGGCGATGATGGCCTTGTTGTGGGGCGTGGCGCAGGTGCGACGCCAGTTGCTCGAACGCGAGCTCGAACGGGTCGGCCTCGAGCGTGAACGCGATGCCGCCGCGCGCCAGGCCGCCGAGGCGCAACTGAAGCTGCTGCAAGGCCAGATCCAGCCGCACTTCATCTTCAACACCTTGTCGGCCGTGCAGCATTGGGTGGACAGTGCAGACATCCGCGCCGCGCCGCTGCTGCGCGCGTTGACGGCCTTCCTGCGCGGCTCGACCGAAATGCTCGGCCGCGACGAGGTCACGCTGGCCGAAGAGGCCACGATGGTCGCCGACTATGTCGCCATCATGCAGGCCCGGCTCGGCGAGCGGCTGCGCTTTTCGATGCATATCGCGCCCGACGCGGCGGCGCAGGCGTTGCCGCCGGGGCTGCTGCTGACGCTGGTTGAAAACGCCATCGAACATGGCATCGCGCCGGCCTTGGCGGGCGGTGAGGTGCAGGTGCGGGCCTGGCGCACCGGTACGATCTGGCAGCTCAGCGTGCGCGACCACGGTAGCGGGCTGCCGACCGGGTGGAGCGAGGGTGTGGGCCTGGCCAACTGCCGCCAGCGACTGGCACATCGTTTTGCTGATCGCGCGACTTTTTCGCTGGTACCGATGCAGCCGGGCACCGAAGCCCGGGTCGCGATCAGCGATGGCGAACCCGCACCGGCAGCCTCGCCCGTAGCGCGCAGCGCGGAGCTTGCCTGATGAGCGGCGAGCGCATCGACTGGAGCCAGCTTTGGTACCCGGGGCCGCGGCGCATCTTCACGGCGGCGGAACTTGAGCGCGGCGGCGGCGGCGACAAACCCAGCCGCACCTTGATCACGGTAATGGTGTTCAATCTGGCGATCCTGGCCTTCGTGCTGCTGCACGCGGCGCCGCCGGCAGCGACCGCGCGGCTGACCGCGATCCTCGTCTCAGCCGCCGTCGCGGCGATGGGCCTGGCGATGACCGTCTGGCAAAACCCATCGCGCCGACGGCTGATCCTGGCCAGCATCGCTTACCTCGTCGCCCTGGGCCTGCTCGCCGCCGGCGTGCGCTGGCGTGTTGCCGACCTGCCGCTGCGGCACTGGCTGTTTTTTACCTGCTGGGGCCTGGCGCTGTTGACGACCATCGGCCTGTGGTTTCTCGCCGTCTACCGCGCCGACCAGATCGCGGCGCGCCTGCGCGAACTCGACGAACGCGAGCGTGTCGCCGATATGGCCAGCCAGCTCGCGGCGGCGCAGATCCAGCCCCATTTTTTGTTCAACTCGCTGGCCTCGCTGCAACACTGGGTGCAGGTCAAGGACGACCGCGCCGCGCCCTTGCTCGACTCGCTAACGGCCTACCTGCGCGACACCTTGCCGCTGTTCAACCAGCGCATGCTGCGCCTCGGTGACGAGGCACAGGCGGTGCGCCGCTACCTTGAAGTGATGCAGCTGCGGCTGGGCGAACGGCTGCGTTTTGCAATCGATATCGAGCCCACCGTGGCCGCCGCGCAAATGCCGCCAGGCCTGCTGTTGACGCTGGTCGAAAACGCGATCGAACATGGAGTCCAGGCGAGCCTGCATGGCGCCGAAGTTCGACTGTCGGCGCGGCGGCATCCGGGTGCAAGAGTGATGATCGAAGTCCACGACAGCGGCCCCGGGCTGGCGCCGGCTACGGCCAGCGCCACGACCACGACCACGACCGGCGTCGGCCTGGCCAACAGCCGCACCCGCCTGCAGCAAGCCTTTGGCGCAGCCGCTTCGTTGACACTCCGGGCCGCGCCTGCCGGCGGCTGCATTGCGCGCATCGAGATGCCTCTTTTGACTCAAGCGACGACGCCATGAACCCCATGAACACCAAGATCACGGCCTTGATTGCCGACGACGAAGAAGCGCCACGGGCACAACTGCGCGCCGCGCTGCGCAGTGCCTGGCCCGAGCTGGAGGTGGTCGCCGAATGTGTCAACGGCGCCGATGCCTGGGACGCCTTTCTCGAATTCGAGCCGCAGGTCTGCCTGCTCGATATCCGCATGCCGGGCTTGAGCGGCATCGACGTCGCGCGCCGCATCGACGGCCGCGCGCAGACGGTTTTTGTGACCGCCTTTGGCGACCATGCACTGGCCGCTTTTGATGCCGGTGCGGTGGACTACGTGCTCAAGCCCGTGGATGGCGAGCGCCTGGCGCGTGCGTTGACTCGGGTGCGCGAGCGGCTGGCGCAGGCGGGTGCGTCAGACGCAAGCGCTGCCGCATCCGCCGCCGCACCCACCGTGGCCGATGCCGGCCCGGCGGCGATGCAGATGCAGGCCCTGCTCGAGCGCCTGAGCGGCGAGTTGCGCCGGCCGTCGACGCTGGACGTGATCCAGGCCGCAGTCGGCCGCGAGGTGCGGATGATCCGTGTCGACGATGTGATCTATTTCGAGTCCGACACCCGCTACACCCGCGTCGTCTACCGCACGCCAGGGCCCGATGGCGCTGACGGCGAAGCGCTGATCCGCACGCCGCTGAAAGAGCTGCTGACCCAGATCGACGGCCAGCGTTTCTGGCAGGTGCACCGGTCGGTGATCGTCAACCAGCAGCACGTCAACGCGGCGGTGCGTGTTGACGAAGGCAATATGCACCTGACGCTGCGCGGGCGTGACGAGCGCCTGCCGGTGTCCCGCCACTTCCAGGGCCTGTTCAAGGGGCAGTAAAAACCAACGGGTGCGCGGCACTGCGCGGGCCGCACAATCTTGGCTTCGCCGCGCCGCCGGCGTGCCCACGGTGCCGACCATGCCCGCCATTCCCGTCCCGCGCTTCGACATCTTCTATCGCCACGACGAGCTGACCCGGCTCTTGCAGGGCTATGCGGATGCGCTGCCCGGGCTGATCGAATTGCGCTCGATCGGCAAGAGCTTCGAGGGCCGTGATATCTGGGCGCTGGTGCTGACCAACCGGCGCACCGGGCCGGATGTCGACAAACCCGCGTTCTGGGTCGACGGCAATATCCACGCCGCCGAACTCACCGCCAGCACCGCCTGCCTGTATTGGCTGCACCAGCTTGCGAGCGGCTACGGCGCCGACCGCGAAGTCACCCAGTTGCTCGACACCCGCGTCGTCTACATGGTGCCGCGCCTGAACCCCGATGGCGCTGAGCTTGCGCTGGCCGATCGGCCGCGCCACATCCGCTCGTCGACAAGGCCTTATCCCTATGACGAAGAACAGGTCGAGGGCCTGACGATCGAAGACGTCGATGGCGATGGCAGGGTGC
>JANOKR010000076.1:0-12856 GCA_031419315.1 Betaproteobacteria bacterium | reverse complement strand
GCCGGCGAGCAGGATCACCAGCGAAGGCAGGCCTTCGAGCAGGCCCTTGTCCGTACCGACGATGGTGGCAAGCAACCAGAACCCGGCGACGACCACAAACGAAAGCACCACGGTCAGCGGCCAGACCAGGCGCTTGGATCGCGACAGCAGGCGCTGAGCCTGCGCCCAGTCGCCGTCGCGCATGGCGGCCACCAGCAGCGGGTTAAAATTGATGCGCACCATTGCCAGCACGTGGTACAGGCCGTCGACGAGCATCGCGGCAAAGCTGTAGATGCCGACTGCACGGTCGGACAGGAAGGCACCAATCAGCAGCACGTCAATGCGCGAGTTGACCTCGGCAAACATGCCCGCCATCAGGCCCTTGCTGCCAAACGCAAAGTGCTTTTTCACCCAGGCCCGCATCGGCACCAGCGGGCCAGTGAGTTGCCGGCGCGCGATATAGAACATGGCGCCCGACGCGGTCACCGCTTCGGCCACCGCAAAGGCGAATGTCGCCATCTCCACCGGCCAGGGCGAGGCCGCGACCGCCGCCACGACGACCATCACGACCGCGTAGCGCACGCCCTGGAGCAGCGAAAACGCCTTCATGCGCCGCAGCCCGTTGAGATAGGCCAACAGCACCTTGTTGAGTGGAAACAGGATCAGCCCGAGGGCGCCATAACCCACCGCGCGGCCGGTCGGGGCGCTGTCGAAGGCGCTGGCCAGCAGCGGCTGGGCCAGCCACAGCGCGCACGCCGCCAGCGTGCCCAGCAGCAGCGAGCACAGGCCGGCGGTGGCCAGCATCCGGCCACGCTCGGCCGGGTCGGTGTCGAAGAGCGCCGCGTGGCGCAACACCGAGTAGTGCATGCCCCAGACCGCAAACTGCGACACGATGATGTACACCGCGTAGGCCTGGTTGAAGACGCCCAGCGCGTCGGCGTCGCGCAGCCGCGTGACGACGATATTGATCACGATGCCGCTGGCCGCCAGCACGACGAAGCTGCCCAGCGTCCACGCGATGTCCTGCGACAGCTTGTCCCGGCCGAGGCGCTGCCGAAGCGCGCCGATCGGGTTCATTGCGGCGCAGCGCCCGGCGGCGGTGGCAGGCGCCGGATGTTGCGGTCGGTCATCGGCGGGTTGAGGTGTTTGTTCTCTTCGTAGTCGAACCACATCGCAAAGAACAGCGAGTTGAAACCGAGCGAGAAAGAAAACAGCCAGCTCAGGAAGGTGATCTCGGGGATCTGCCCCATCTGCACCCAGAGCACGATCAGGCGCACAAACAACACCGCGCTCAGCGCCAGCCCGAAGAAGCCGAAGAGGTAGAAAAAGACCAGCGGATGGAAGTTGCGGATGACGTACTTTTCAGTCAGGCGCCAGAAGAACAAACGCACCAGCAGCGAGCCGATCGTGAATACGACCTTGCGCACCTTGATGCCGGACTTTTCGCCGACGTTGTAGACCGGCTCGATCGGCACATCGATGACCCGCATGCTGGCCACATTGAGCTTGACGAGCAGGTCGTTCGGCTGACCATAGCGTTTGTACATGCCATCCCAGTCGATGGCTTGCAGCGCATGCCGGTTGATCGCGGTGTAGCCGGTCTGCGAATCGGCGACGCGCCAATAACCCGATGCGATCTTGGTCAGCAGCGACAGGGCCGAGTTGCCGAAGAAGCGGATCTTCGGGATCTTCTTGAACGCCTGGCCGGTGACGAGGCGGTTGCCCTTGGTGTAGTCGGCGCGGCCTTCGACCACCGGGTCCAGGATCGCCGGCATGTCGTCAGGGTCCATCTGGCCGTCGCCGGCCATCACGACCGAGACATCGATGCCGTTGTCGCGGCTCCATTTGTAGCCCGCTGCAATCGCCCCGCCAACACCTTCGTTGACCTGCAGGTCGATCAGCTCGACGCGTGGGTGCGCCGCGAGCAGGCTGCGCACGACCTCGGCGGTGCGGTCCTTGCTGCAGTCATTGACGATGACGATGCGGTCGACGATATCGGGCATCGTCTCAATGACACGCGTGATCTGCGTCTCTTCGTTGTAGGCCGGGACGACGACGGAAATTCGGTGGTCTCTGTACATGGTGTGGGGCCTTGCAGCGCCGACCCCGCAGCTTCAGCAAAGCCGCAAGCCCGTCGCGCCGGAGTTCAGTTCGTGGTGGCGGCGGTGAGGGCATCGACGACACGGTGCATGTCGGCGGCGGTGAGGTCGGCGCTCATCGGCAGGCTCAGCACCCGCTCGGCGGCGGCGCTGCTTTCGGGGGTGCAGTCCGGGCAGCACAGGTGGGCGTAGGCGGGCTGCAGGTTCAGCGGGCGCGGGTAGTGCACTGCCGTCGGGATGCCTTGCGCCTGCAAGCGCTGCTGCACCGCCGCGCGGTCAATCACCATCACCGTGAACTGCGCCCAGACACAGTCGCGGTCGGGTTTGACTTCAAGCAGCTGCACTTTGGCGCCGGACTGGCGGATCAGATTGCGGTAACGCTCGCCGATGGCCAGGCGTTGTTCAACCTCCCAGTCGAAACGCTCCAACTTGGCGAGCACGATCGCACATTGCAGCGTGTCCATGCGGCCACCGACACCGATGCGGGTGTGGTGGTAACGCTTGCTCTGGCCATGCACGCGGATCTCGCGTGCCGCCTGGGCGATGCCGTCGTCATCGGTGAACAGTGCACCGCCGTCGCCATAACAGCCGAGCGGCTTGCTCGGGAAAAAGCTGGTGCAGCCGATGGTGCTCAAGTGGCTGCTCTTGCGGCCCTTGTAGCTGGCGCCAAAACTCTGCGCCGAGTCTTCGATGACGACGATGCCATGCCGCTCGCCGATCGCATTGATCTCGTCCATATCGGCCGCCTGGCCGTACAGGCTGACCGGCATGATGGCTTTGGTGCGCGGCGTGATCGCCGCTTCGATCTTCGCGGCGTCGATATTGCAGGTGCCGGGCTCGATATCCACAAACACCGGCTTGCCGCCGATCAACACGATGACCTCGGCGGTGGCAATGAAGGTAAACGGCGTCGTGATGACTTCGTCACCGGGTTTCAGGTCGAGCGCCATCAACGCGACCAGCAGCGCTTCGGTGCCGCTGGCCACCGTGACGCAGTGCTTGGCGCCGGTGTAGGCGGCGAGCTGGTCTTCGAGCTCCCTGACCTCGGGGCCCATGATGTACTGGCCATGGTCGAGCACCCGCTGGATGCGCGCGTCGATGCGCGGCCTGAGTGCGGCGTACTGGGTTTTCAGATCGACGAAGTCCATCGGGGGCAACTTTTCCGGCGCGTTCATCAATCGTCCTTTGGGGGTTCGAGCGGGGTCAGACCAGGCTCAGTTGGCGGCCCTGCAAACGATAGCGGTCGCCGCTCTGGGCGCAGGCGACTTCAGCCTCGCCCTGCAACGGCAGCGGCAGTTGTTCGCCAAAGCGGCTCATCCAGCCGGCCTGTCGGGCTGGCACGCCGAGCATCAGCGCAAAGTCGGGTACATCGCGATTGACCACCGCACCGGCGCCGACAAAGGCGTGGCGCCCGATCGTGATGCCGCAGACGATGGTGCAGTTGGCGCCGAGCGTGGCGCCCTGGCGCACCAGCGTGCGCCGGTATTCGTCCTTGCGCGCCACCGCCGAGCGTGGGTTGTAGACATTGGTGAAGACCATGCTCGGCCCGCAGAAGACATCGTCTTCGATCGTCACCGCGTCGTACACCGAGACGTTGTTCTGGATCTTCACGTTGTTGCCGATGTGCACGTCGTTGCCGACGTAGACGTTCTGGCCGAACGAGCAGGCGGCGCCGATGCGCGCGCCGGCGCTGATGTGCACAAAGTGCCAGACGCGGCAGCTGTCGCCGAGTTGAGCGCCCTCGTCGACGATGGCGCTGGCGTGGATGGTGGTCGCCACAGTGCTCAAGCCCGGCTCAACCTGCAGCTCAACGTGCGGCTCAGTACTCGAGCGGCAGGTTGATGCGCCGGCCGTCGCGTGCCGACTTGTACATCGCGATCAGCAACTCCAGCGAGCGCAGGCCTTCGCGGCCGTCGGTTTCGGCCTTGGCCTCACCGCGCAGCGTTTCGATGATGTTGTTGTAGTACAGCGGATGGCCAAAGCCATAAACGCTGGTCGTCTGGTAGCTGGCGTCCTTGGTCTCAGCGTCCATCTCGTGCGGCGCTTCGAAATCCCAATGCAGGATCTCGTTGACCGCCACGCCGCCGACCCGCACGCTGCCGCGCTCGCCGAGCACGGTGATCGACCCCTCCAGGTTTTTCGGGTAGGTGAGCATCGTGACGTTGATCGAGCCCATCGCGCCGTTGCGCCACTTGAGCGCGGCCACACCGGTATCTTCGACCTCGATATTGCGTGCCAGCGTGCCGGTGTAGGCCATCACGCTTTCGACCGGGCCGATGATCCAGTCGAGCAGGTCGACATAGTGGCTGGCCTGGTTCATGAACGCGCCGCCGTCGAACTCCCAGGTGCCGCGCCAGGGCGAGCTGTCGTAGTAAGTCTGCGGCCGGCTCCAGAAGACATTCACCGCGACCATGTAGATACGGCCGAAGCGGCCGGCATCGACGGCATGACGCAGCAGTTGCAGCGTGCGGTTGCGGCGGTTCTGCTTGACCACAAACAGGCGCGCGCCGGCTTCGTCACAACCGCGCACCATGGCCAGGCCATCCTGCCAGCGGGTGGCCATCGGCTTTTCGGTGACGACGTCGAAGCCAGCCCGCGCGGCTTCAACGGCTTGAAGCGAATGCACGCCACTGGGCGTCGCCAGGACGACGCAGTCGGCCTCGGCACCGGCCAGCATCGCGCTGAACGACGGGTAGCCACGGGCGCCGGTTCGCTCGACCGCCGCTGCGAGCGCGCCCGGATCGGTGTCGCAGACGGCGACCAGCTCAGCGCGCTCGGCGTGAACCTTGAGCGACTCCATGTGATTGGTGGCGATGCGGCCACAGCCGGCCAGCGCGAAGCGCACACGGCGGTCGATAACGGGCGGTCGATGGGTATGCATCGCGAGTCGTTGAAGTGGTTGCACTGCGGGGGAAGTCGGACGCGGTGACCCTGCTTCGCAGGGCCGGCCTGTTATCCCGGATAGGCGGCAGTGGGACGGCGGAAAACCCTAGATTCTAGCCGGACGCCAAGCGCTGGCCCATCAGGCCGCGGGCTCGCGCAGTTCGGCGGCCGCAGGCACGTCAAGCACGATCAGGCCCGACTCGCGTGCGAGTTGCAACGCGCGAGCACGCACATCGGCGTCGGCTTCGGTGAGCGCCAGCACAACATGCGTCGCCCCAAGTGTCAGCGACGGGTCGCGCAACCTGTCCAGCGGGCCGACGACGGGCACGCCGCCGATGCGCATGCCGTGCAGGTGCGGGTCGTCGTCGAGCATCATCAACACATGCCAGCCGTGGCGCAGATGCAGCCCGGCGAGCAGCCGTCGCGCCACGACATTGGCGCCCAGCACGATGACATAGCGCCGCTCGCCGTCGTCGCCGGTAGCCGCCGCGTGGGCATGCTCCCAGGCGCCGCGGAACGTCATCCGTACGAGCAGCAGCGCGACCAGGGTGAATACCGGATGCAGCACCAGCACCGCGCGCGAAACGCCGACCAGCTGCGCCATCGTCACCGCCGCGGCGCAGACCAGGCCGGCGCTGACGCAGGCCCAGGCCAGGCGGCGAAAGTCATCGAATCCAAAATAGCGCCAGACGGTCGCACGCACGCCGAACCATTGCATCGCCAGCAGGTAGGCCGCCACGACGCCGATCGAGACGAGGTCGTCGTACCAGGGCCGGCCAGGTTGCCAGCGCTCGAAGCCGAGCCGGAACAGATAGGTCAGGTGCCAGCAGCCGATTACCAGCGCCGCATCGACAAGCCAGGCCGCGAGGTGGCGATAACGATGCGGCGTGGACATCCAGCCGTCCACGGCACCCCAGAAGCGGCTGTTGTTCATCAGGCGGCGCACCTTGTGCGTCGGGAAGGCCGGCCCGACCACCGTGCGCAGCGTAAGCCCGAGTAACTTGAGGTCGGATCGCAAGGTCGCATGTTCGACATAGTTGGCGGCAACGCGCAGTTTTTCCGGCAGGATGACGTCGACATATTCGCGCTCCGGATCTTCCGCACGCGACAGGACTTCACTTTCGTCGCGAAACCGCAGCGAGGCGAAGTCGGTGATGCCGGGCCGCACCTGCAAGACCTGCTCGCGCCGGCCGGTGGGATATTGCGCCACATACCGCGGCACCTCCGGCCGCGGCCCGACCAGGCTCATCGTGCCGCGCAGCACGTCGATGAGTTGCGGCAACTCGTCGAGCTTCCAGCGCCGCAGGGTGGCGCCGACGCGGGTAATGCGGGCATCGCCGTCGACGGTAACCTGCGGCCCGCCGTCAGCCTGCACATGGCTCATGGTGCGGAATTTGAAGATCCTGAACGCCTGCCCATGGCGGCCGACGCGCACCTGGCGAAACATCACCGGCCCGGGTGAGTCGAGCTTGATCGCGATCGCCGTGATCAGCAGCAATGGCGACAGCAGCACCAGGCCCAGCGCCGATGCGGTGATGTCGATGGCCCGCTTGATCATCTCGGAAGCGGACGCAAAAAAAGCACGCTGCCCGGCGTCGCAGGCCGTCGCCTCGCGTGGCCGGCACTCATGCACCCTGCCCCAGGTCACGCCAGCTCAGCACGCTGTGGTCGGCGCGGGCGTAACTTGTGTCGCCGCCGTAAACGAGCACCGGCGGCGCCGCATCGGCACCTGCGGCTTCGCGCCAGCGGCGCGCCGGCCCGATCCAGTCGCTGGCGTAGGTCATGCCCGACTTGCATTCCACGCTGTGCAGGCGGCCGGCGTTTTCGAACAGCAGGTCGACCTCCAGGCCGTGGTTGTCGCGCCAGAAATACAGGTCCGGCGCCAGGCCCTGGTTGTGCCGGTGCTTGAGCGTCTCGCTCACGACCCAGGTCTCGAAGACCGCGCCGCGGGCGGCATGCACCGCAAGATCGTCGGGCGACGCAATGCGCAACAGCCAGCACAGCAGGCCGGTGTCCAGGAAGTACAGCTTGGGTGTCTTCACCAGCCGCTTGCCAAAATTGCGGTGGTATGGCGGCAGTAGCGTGACCAGGCCGCTGGCTTGCAGCACGGTCAGCCATTGGCGCGCGGTGGGCTGGCTGATGCCGCAATCGGATGCCAGGCTGTTCAGGTTGAGCAGTTGCCCGCTGCGGGCGGCGCACATCGCCACGAAGCGTTGAAAGGTCAGCAGGTTGCCGACGTTGAGCAGCTGGCGCACATCGCGCTCGATATAAGTCGCCACATAACTCGCAAACCAGTGCGCTGCCTGCGGTTGCCGGTGCGCGGCGTGCAGCGCCGGATAGCCGCCGAGCCACATCCGGTGTTCGAGCGTGGTGGTGGTGCCGGCGTTGTCTCGCGGCAGCTCCGACTGCGCCAGTCCAAGCAGCGTGAGCATGCCGACGCGGCCGGCGAGCGACTGCGTGATGCCATCCATCAGCCCGAACTGCTGCGAGCCGGTCAGCACCCAGCGCCCCATCAGCGGCGAAGCATCGACCACGCCGAGCAGGTAGGACATCAGTTGCGGCGCTCGCTGCACCTCGTCGAGCACCGCGCCCTGCGGGTGCCGCTCGAAGAAGCGGCGCGGGTCGGCAAGCGCCAGCTCGCGGGTGTCGAGGTCTTCAAGGTTGACATGCGGCAGGCCCGGGAAAGCTTCGCGCGCGAGGGTCGTCTTGCCCGACTGGCGCGGCCCGGTGATGGCCACCACGGGGAAGCCTGCCGCCAGAGCGTGCAACGTGGTGGTGGCGCGGCGCGGGATCATGTTTGTACCGCTTGTACTGTTTGAACTTATGATTTTGATATTGTACAGATCACTGGCCCCCGTCGCCATCGCGCTGGCCGAACGCGCTGCACGAACAGCAGCTTGCCGTTCGCCGCGGTGACGATGTCGAACGCCAGGCCGATCACACCCGGCCGAGCGCCTCGCGCAGCGCCGCGGCGACACGCTCGGTGTCGGCAGCCTGCATGCGCGAATACATCGGCAGGCTGATCAGGCGCTCGTAGGCGTGCTGGCTGCGCGGGAAAGACGCTGGCTCCAGCGCATAGCGGTCACGCCAATAGGGTTGCAGGTGCAGCGGCACGTAGTGCACGCTGCAACCGATGCCACGGGCGTAGAGATGTTCGATGACGGCGTCGCGCTGCGCGGGCGTGCGGTCGTCCAGGCGCACGACGTAGAGATGCCAGGAATGGGCGCTGCCCTCACGCGGCCCCGCGGGCAGCCGCAGCGGCAGGCCGGCGAGTGCGGCGTCGTAGGCGCGCGCGATGGCCTGGCGCTCTTGCTGGAATCGATGCGCCTTTTTCAACTGCTGCAAGCCCAGCGCGGCCGCGATATCGGTCAGGTTGTACTTGAAACCCGGCGCGACGATTTCGTAGTACCAGCTCGGCACCTTGGCGCTGAAGCGGTCGAAGGCGTCGCGGCTGATGCCGTGCAGGCGCATGACCTTGGCGCGCGCCGCCACGGCGTCGTCGCGCGTCACCAACATGCCGCCTTCGCCGGTGGTGATGGTTTTGTTGGCGTAGAAGCTGAACACCGTGGCGTCGCTGGCCAGCGTGCCGATCATCGCGCCACCGTCCGTGCCACCACTTGTGCTGGGCAGCGCATGCGCGGCATCTTCGACGACCTTCAGGCGGTGTTTTTTGGCGATCGCCAGGATCGCCGGCATGTCCGCGGCCAGGCCGGCGTAGTGCACCGGGATGATGGCTTTGGTCTTGGGGCCGATCGCGGCTTCGATCGCTGCGGCGTCGATATTCAGCGTCGCCGGGTCGATATCGACGAGCTTGACATCGGCGCCGAGATAACGCACCACCTCAGCGGTGGCAGTGAAGGTGTGGGTCGTCGTGATGACTTCGTCGCCGGGGCCGATGCCCAGCGCTTCGAGCGCCAGGTGCAGCCCCGCAGTGGCCGAGTTGACGGCAATGCAGTGCAGCGAAGGGTCGCCGAGGAAGGCCGCAAACTCGGTCTCGAAACGTTTTGCCTTGGGGCCGGTGGTGACCCAACCCGAGCGCAACGTGTCGACAACTTCGGCGATTTCTTCTTCGCCGATATCGGGCAGCGCAAACGGCAGGAAAGGCAGGACAGGCAGCGCCGTTGACGGTGGCAATGTGGTCTCACTCATCGATCGATGTCACTTTCAAACGCGGCTAACGCGGCCGACGTGGTCAGGCCAGGCCGCGGCCGATGCCGTGGTACTCGATGCCCAGCGTCTGCATCAGCGCCGGCTCGAACAGGTTGCGCCCGTCGAACAGCACCGGCTGCTTGAGCTGCGCGCGGATCAGGTCAAAGTCCGGGCTCTTGAATTCGCGCCATTCGGTGGCGATGACCAGCGCGTCGGCACCATACAGCGCGTCCGCTGCCGACACCGCGTAGTCCAGGCCCGCCCGGTCACCAAAAACGCGCCGCGCTTCGTCGACCGCGACCGGATCGTAAGCGCAGACGGTGGCACCGCCCTTGAGCAGCTGCTCGACCAGCATGCGGCTCGGTGCTTCGCGCATATCGTCGGTGCCGGGCTTGAAGGCCAGGCCCCAGACCGCAATGTGCCGGCCCACCAGGTCGCCGTTGAAACGCTGCTGCACCCGTTCGCCGAGCAATCGTTTCTGGCGCTCGTTGACGCGCTCGACCGCACCCAGCAGCGCCAGCGGCTGGCCGGCCTGTTCGCCCATGTGGCACAGCGCCTGCACATCTTTCGGGAAACACGAGCCGCCGTAACCCGCGCCGGCGTACAAAAACTGCAAGCCGATGCGCGGGTCGCTGCCAATGCCCTGGCGCACGAGTTCGATGTCGGCGCCCAGTTTCTGGGCCAGCAGCGCGAGTTCGTTCATAAAACTGATGCGCGTGGCGAGCATCGCGTTGGCGGCGTATTTGGTGAACTCCGCGCTGCGCCGGTCCATGATCATCAGGCGATCGCGGTTGCGCGTGAAGGGCGCGTAGAGCGCACGCAAGAGCAGCACGCAGCGTTCGTCGTCAGAGCCGACGATGATGCGGTCGGGGCGCATGAAGTCGGCCACCGCGGCGCCCTCTTTCAAGAACTCCGGGTTCGACGCGACCGCAAACTCCAGCGTCGACCCGCGTGCTGTCAGGCAATCGCGAATCATCTGCTCGACGCGGTCGCCGGTGCCCACTGGCACGGTGCTTTTGTCGACCACCAGTTTGTAGTCGGTCATGCGTTCGCCCACTGTGCGCGCCGCGGCGAGCACATGGCGCAGGTCGGCCGAGCCGTCTTCGTCGGGCGGCGTGCCCACCGCGATGAAGATGATCGTGCCGTGCAGCACCGCGGCGTTGGCATCGGTGCTGAACTCAAGGCGTTTGGCCTGCCGGTTGCGCAGCACCAGTTCGTCGAGGCCGGGTTCGTGGATCGGGATGCCACCGGCGTTGAGCTGGGCGACCTTGTCGGCATTGACGTCCAGGCAGAGCACATGATTGCCCATCTCGGCCAGGCAGGCACCAGTGACGAGGCCGACATAGCCGGTACCGATGATCGTGATCTTCATGGTGTTGGTAACTCCGTGCTGCTGCCACGCTGCGGCGCCAAAAGGGGTTTGCCGACCCAGGCCAGCAAATGAGTGCGCAACACCGGGATCAGGTTGAAGACGTTGTAAAGCCCCGGGTGCACGCGGCAGAGTCTGCGCGCCAGCGGTGGCGCCAACGTGACACGCTGCAAGACCGGCCGGCCTTGGGGAAAGAGCGCTGCGATGCGCCGCGCCGGCACACCGCGCACATCGCGGTTCAGCGGATTGTCGCGCGCCAAGTCGTACCACAGCACACCACCGCCAGGCCGCACCCAGCGCCACATCACATCGGCCAGTTGCTGCTGAAAGCCGGTGTCGAGCAGCGAAGAAAAAACCGTCGACTGCAAGACAATATCGGCCTGCGCGGCCTGCGCCGCCGGCAACACGGCCAGCGACGCATCGCCCTCGATCAGCGTCACCGCCGCCGGCAGCCGCTGGCGCGCCAGCGCGTAGCGTTCCGGCAGCAGCTCGATGCCGGTCAGGTGCTGCGGTGCGAAGCCCATGCGCAGCAGCTCGAGCAGGTTGTCACCGGCACCACAGCCGACCTCGACCACGCTGCGCTGCGAGAGATCGGCCCAGCCCAGGCGGCGAAACAGCCGCAGCATCTGGCGTTGCCGCTCCTGCACCGTCATCCAGACATCGGGCTGGGTCATCGCGTAGCGGCCAGGCTCGGTGCGGCGTGCATAACGTTCGACCACCGCGGCGACTTCGCTGCGCGGGGTCGGCGCGGGTGCGGGTTCTGGCGCGGGTTCAGGTTCGTTCATCACCGCACCCCGACGGCGTCGAGAAACCGTTGGGCGAGCACCGGATAAGCATGTTGGGCGAGCACATAGACCCGCCCCTTGTCGCCAAAGACACGGCGTTGTTTGGGCGACAGCGCAGCGAGCTGGCTCAAAGCGCCGGCGACCTCTTCAGGCGCACCCGGCGCCACGGTGAGCCCGCAGCCGGCTTCGGCCACAGGGTCGTTGCCGGCGGCGACCGAATGCACCACCGGCCGCGCGGCCATCATGTAGTCCAACAGCTTGTTCGGTGCGATGCCGAAGCGGTAGATCGGCATCGGCAACCAGCCGATATAAGCGATGTCGATGGCGCGCAAGAAGCTCGGGATCTGCGCCTTGGCGATCGGCGGCAGCAGCCTCACCTTGGCCAGCGCTTCAGCAGCGATGCGCCGCGCCAGGCGCTCGCGCTCATGGCCATCGCCAACGAGCACGATGTGGATTTTTTTGTCGCGCAACAGCGCGGCGGCGTCGAGCAGCGTGTCCAGCGCATTCGGCGCGCCCATCGACCCTGCGTAGGCAACGATCACCGCGCCGCTGCGCCGGGCGGCGTCGATGGCTTCTTCGACATCGGCGCGCAGCGGCGCGGGCTGCAAGCCGCCGCGGCGATCCTCCGACAAGTCAGCGGGCCATTCTTCGGGGCTGATGCCGTTGGGCACGATGGCCAGCTTTTGCAGATCGAGCCCACGCCGCGACATATGGTCGTGGACCTTGGGCAGCATCGAGACAACCACATCGCTGTGCCGGTAGGCGGCACGTTCGGCCGAGCCACAAACCAGCACCAGCGGGTGCCAGCTCGACAGGCCGGCAAGTTCGATCAGTGACAGCGGCCAGAGGTCGTGCACCTCGTGGACCAGCTTGGCACCGGCGGCGCGTGCGATGCGCCGCGCGACCCAATGGTCCATTGGATAGGTGCTCGACGAGATCACGATATCGGGCTTGAACTCGGCCACCAGCCGCGGTGTCAGCGCTGCGACCTGGCTCAAAAAAGACAGGATGTTTTTCAGCCGGCCAAAGCCGTTGCCGCGGTACGCCGGTGTGGGCAACCAGGCGTAGTGAATGCCGTCGATGCGCTCGTCACCGGCCGCCGGCTGCTGGCTGCGTACATGCGAAAAATTCGCCGCCAACACCTGCACACGATGGCCGGCGCGGACCCATTCACGCGCCAGGTAATACGGCCGGTACTCCATGCCCAGCGCCGGGGTGCCGGCGTAGTGGTTGATGAGCAGGATATTCATCGCGGCGGTTTCGTTGGCACCTGCGTCGGCCGAGGCGCCGACAACTTCGCCAGCCGCTGCACAAAGCGTTCGACCGCAGCCGGGAACATCGCGTGCGCAGCGACCCAGGCGCGGTTTTGCGCGGCGATGCTGTCGGCCTGCGGCAGCAGCGTTTGCAGTTGTGTTTGTAGTTGCGTGTGCAGTTGCGCCGCCTGCGGGCATTCGCCGTCCGCCAGCACGATGCCGTTGCGCAAAGAGTCGACCAGTTCGCGGTTGGCGGCGAGATCGGACACGATCGGGATGCAGCCCTGCGCCATCGCCTCGATCAGCGAGACCGCTACCGAATCGCTGCGCGGCAGGCTC
>JANOKR010000075.1:0-1520 GCA_031419315.1 Betaproteobacteria bacterium | reverse complement strand
GACCGCCGCGCGATCACCATCGAAGGTGGCATGCAGAACTCTGGCCTCGCGCTGGGCATCATCGCGGTGCAGTTCAACGCCGATCTCGGCATGGTCATCGTCGCCAGCCTGTGGGGCATCTGGCACATCGTGTCGGGCCTGTCGCTGGTGCTGTTGTGGAGAAAAATGGATGCTCGATCTGGTCATTGAAGGCGGCACCGTTGTCGACGGCAGCGGCGGCGCGCCGCTCACTGCCGATATCGGCGTCGCGGCCGGGCGCATCGTTGAGGTCGGCCGCATCACCGCAGCGGCACACGAGCGCATCGATGCGCGCGGCGCCTGGGTCACGCCGGGCTTCGTCGATATCCACACCCACTACGACGGCCAGGCGAGCTGGGACGAGACCTTCAGCCCGAGCATCCAGCATGGGGTGACGACGCTGGTGATGGGCAACTGCGGCGTCGGCTTCGCGCCGCTGCGCGCCGGGCCCAAAGACCGCGCCACCGCAGCGCTGATCGCGTTGATGGAGGGTGTCGAAGATATCCCCGGCGTGGCGCTGGCCGAAGGCGTGCGCTTTGATTGGGAGACCTTCCCGCAGTACATGGACGCGCTTGAGCGCCTGCCACACAGCCTGGACTATCTGGTGCAGGTGCCGCACGACCCGGTGCGCATGGCGGTGATGGGCGACCGCGCGCTGGCACAAGAAGCCGCGACGCCGCAGGACATCAACACGATGCGCGCGATCGTGCACGAGGCTTTGCAAGCCGGTGCAGCGGGTTTTTCGACCGGCCGCAGCGACAACCACCGCACCTCGGCGGGCCGCGAAACGCCGGCTTCCGAAGCGACCGCGGCCGAGCTCGCCGGCATCGCCGCGGCCTTCGACGGCCTGGCGCATGGTGTTGTGCAACTGGTCAGCGACTTCGACCTGCTGCGTGGTGCCGATCGCTTCAGCGCCGAGTTCGATCTGGTCGAGACGATTGCGCGCGCATCGGGCCGGCCGCTGTCGATGACCTGGCTGCAGCGCGACCCCGGCGGCGAGCAATGGAAAGCCATCCAGCTGCGCGTCGACGCCGCAGTGGCACAGGGCCTGCCGCTGTACCTGCAAACCGCGGCGCGCGCGATCGGCGTCATCAACGGCCTGGACGCGAGCTTTCATCCCTTCATGGGGTTCCCGGGTTACAAAGAGGTCGCCCAGTTGCCGCTGGCGCAGCGCGCAGCGGCGCTGCGCGAGCCGGCGCGCAAGGCCCGCATCCTGAGTGAAAGAAGCGAGCCGCTGGCGGGCGACGGCACCCCGATCCCGCCGCTGGTCGACATCCTGCTGGCGCGCATCGAACTCATCAGCGCGCGCATGTTTCCTCTTGGCGTGAAGCCGGACAGCGCGCCCGACTACGAGCCCGATGTGAAGACGAGCTTTTATGTCCGCGCCAAACAACGCGGCTGCACCGCGCTCGAAGCGCTTTACGACCATCTGGTCGAAGGCGATGGTGGCAACCTGATTTACTTTCCGATCTTCAACTACAACGCCGGCTCGCTGGACACCG
>JANOKR010000074.1:0-1873 GCA_031419315.1 Betaproteobacteria bacterium | reverse complement strand
TAGGCATAAGCATGTTCGCTCAGGCGCGTGAAGCTGATCTTCTTGTCTTCAAGGTCGGCGTGGCTGGCGAAGGCCTTGCCTTGGCCGCTGGTGTCAGTGGACGTTTTGTTCACGGTCGTGCTCCCAGAGTTCGGTTCAGGGTTTGGGCGCAGCAGCGGCGGCAGCCTCGCGCGCGAGTCGCCAGTCGACCAGCTTGCGCATATGCCGCATCGAGACCTGGTGCGCGTGGATCAGCGCCATCGCGCCGTTTTTGCTGAGCTCGAGAATCTTCTCGTCAGACAAGGCCCCGAGCTTTTTTTCGTCAACCGTGAGGAAACCGTCGACGCTGAGTTTCTGGCCAGTCGGCAGCTCGGCATCGAAGCGCATCTCGGCGAGCAGATCGGCATCAATCAGGGCCTGGCCAAACAGGCGTGTGCGCTGGATCTCGATCTCGACTTTTTCGAGGTGGTCGCGCACACCGCTGACATAGTCGGTGGGCTTGCCTTCGGCGTCGAAGAGCGGCTGGCCAGAATCCTTCGACCAGCCCGACCAGCCTTCGTCAATGATCACCATCACGCGGTCGTCGGCGACACGCGCGACGCCAAACGGATAGGCGCGCAGCAGCGCCGGCACGTAGCCGGCGCGCAGCGTGCTGCCTTCGACATACAGGTTCTCCTGGTCTGACAGGCCGAAGACCGCAATCGGCGCCACCTGCCGGGTGCCGGCGGTGTCATTGCCGGCATTCACGAACAGGATCGGGTACTCCAGGCAGACATCGCCGAACTCCACCGACGCCACGAACATCGCGTTCATGTTTGCCGCCACCGACCAGTCGTCGAGTGGCTTGCCGACCTTCAGGTCGCGATGGCTGTTGCTGTCCAGCACAGCCGGTTTTTTGTGCAGGTTCGGGTTGATCACGAAGGTTCTCCAAAGGGGGATCGGGTGGGGCTGATGGCAGTCACCAGGACCTTGTCGACTCTTTTGCCGTCGAGGTCGATGACTTCGAAGCGCCAGCCGTCGGACTCCACCGTGTCGGTGGTCTGCGGCAGGCGCCCGAGCAGCAGCATGATCATGCCGGCCAGCGTGTTGTACAGGCCGCGGTCTTCTTCGGGCAACTCTTTCACGCCCAGGCGATCTTTGAGTTCGGGCACCGGGATCAGGCCGTCCATCAGCCAGCTGCCGTCGCCACGCTGCACCGCCCAGGCGTCGGCGCTGGTGGGCGTGCCAAATTCGCCGGTGATCGCTTCGAGCACATCGCGCTCGGTGATGATGCCCTGCACCGCGCCGTATTCGTCGACGACAAAAACCAGGTCCGAAGTCGACACACGCATATGTTCGAGCAACTCCATGCCCGACAGCGTCTCCGGCACAAACACCGGCGGCTCCAGATGGTCAGCCAGCGAAAACGCGAGCCCCGCGGCCACCGGCGCGATCAGGCGGTGCGAGGCGAGCACGCCGATGACATCGTCGAGGCCGTCGCGGCAGACCGGGTAACGCGAGTGGCCGTTGCCGGCCATCGTCGCGAGCACCTCTTCGATCGGCGCGTTGGCATCGAGCCAGGCGATCTCGCCGCGCGGGATCATCATCGATCCAATCTGGCGGTCGTCGAGGCGAAAAACATTGCGCACCATCTGGTGCTCTTGCGCTTCGATGACACCGGCGTCGAAGCCCTCTTCAAGCTGCGCCGCGATTTCTTCTTCGGTGACCCCGCGCGACGAACTGCCGCGGATGCCGATCAGCTTCAACACCGCCTCGGTGCAGGCACCGAGCAGGGCCACAAAGGGCCGCGTCGCGGTCGACAGCCAGTTCATCGGCCGCGCCACCAGGCGCGCTACCGCCTCAGGGTAGATCTGGCCGACCCGCTTGGGCACCAGCTCGCCGAAAATGATCGTCA
>JANOKR010000073.1:0-3647 GCA_031419315.1 Betaproteobacteria bacterium | reverse complement strand
GGGCACGTTCCGATGTATTACTCACCCGTTCGCCACTCGTCGCCAGGTTGCCCCGCGTTACCGTTCGACTTGCATGTGTAAGGCATGCCGCCAGCGTTCAATCTGAGCCAGGATCAAACTCTTCAGTTCGATCTTGATTTTCTTACTCATATAACGGAATTGAAGTGAACTTCACTTCTTTATCCATGAGCATTTGCGACATCTTGTCTTGCGACATGACATCTGGCTTTTGCCTGCAAACGCCCACGCTTATCGGCTGTATGTTGTTAAAGAGCTTGCCTTTCGGCGCGCCGATCAGAGATCAGCGAAGTCGTCGATTCTGGCATGTTTTCCTATTCCCTGTCAAATTTTTCGGAATCTCTCCCGTCTGCCTGACTAGTGACCATGCCCGGTCGCCGCTGCATCTGACCTGTGATCAGCGCAGCCCATGACTGTAGCACAGATGCGGGGGCGATTTCAATGCCCAGTCGTTGCCAAGTCATTGCGATGCCGAGGCGACGCTCAATGCCATCGCCGCCGTTCGCAGGTCGTCCGCGGCCAGGATTGCCGGCAGTCGCGCTGCCAGGCGCATCGTGTCGGCGCGCAATACACGCTGTTTGATCGCCGGAACCTGCGCCGGGTGCATCGAGAAGCTGCGCAGCCCCATCGCCAACAGCAGTTCGGTGAACGCGGGGTCGCCTGCCATTTCGCCGCAAACGCTGACACCGCGGCCTGCAGCACGCGCGCGCCGGATCGTCTGCTCGATCAGACCCAGCACCGCGGGGTGCCAGGGGTCATAAAGGTGGGCCACCGCTTCGTCGGCGCGGTCGATCGCCAATGTGTACTGAATCAGATCGTTAGTGCCGATGGAGACAAAGTCGAAGTGACGCAGAAAACGATCAATGCAGATCGCCGCCGCAGGCACCTCGACCATGGCCCCGATCTCGACGCGGCCGTATGCGCGGCCGGCGTCGTCGAGTTGCTGCTTCGCCCGCGCAAGCGCCTCCAGAGTCATCCTCACTTCGTCGAGGTGCGCAATCATCGGTATCAGGATGCGCACCTTGCCAAAAGCACTCGCACGCAGCATCGCCCGCAGTTGCTGGCGGAACATGCCGGGCTGAGACAGGCTCCAGCGAATCGCGCGCAGGCCCAGTGCCGGATTCAGCGCGCTGTCATGGTGCCGGTGATCCTGTGCGCTCATGCGCTCCAGCGGTTTGTCGGCCCCAATGTCGACGGTACGGATCGTCACCGGCAGCCCCTGCATCGCCTGTACGGCCTCGCGGTAGGCCTCGAACTGCTCGTCTTCGCCGGGCAAGGATCCACCGCGGTTCATAAACAGGAACTCGCTGCGAAAGAGCCCGACACCGACCGCGCCGGCGAGCAGTGCCGAAGGTGCGTCCACCGGCAGTTCGATATTGGCCAACAACTCGACCGCTTCGCCGTCGAGGGTAACCGCTGGCGTGTAGCGCAGGCGGTCCAGGCGGGCACGCTCGACTTGGGCTTGGCGCTGCCTGAAGCGGTACTCCTCGAGCACGATCTTGGACGGGTTGATGACGGCGACGCCGACATCGCCGTCGATGACGACCCAGTCGTCCTGGCGGATCAGGCGGCTGGCTTCACGGGCGCCGACCACCGCCGGGATGTCCATGCTGCGCGCGACGATGGCGGTGTGCGAAGTGCGCCCGCCCACATCGGTCACAAAACCGGTGAAGACGCTGCCCTTGAACTGCAGCATGTCGGCCGGCGAAATGTCGCTGGCGACCAGCACCAGAGGGTCTTCGCCGGCAAAGTCGCGCGCCGCGGTGGGTGACGGCCCGACGCCACCTTCGTCGCGCGCGAGCACCTTGAGCACACGCTCGACGACCTGTTCGAGGTCGGCCTTTCGCTCGCGCAGGTATTCGTCTTCCATCTCGTCAAACTGGCGCGCCAGCACTTCGAGTTGTGCCGACAGCGCCCACTCGGCGTTGTAGTGCCGGTCGCGGATCCAGACCTTTGTCGCGCCGGTCAGCGCCTCGTCGTGGAGCAGCATCAGGTGCACGTCGAGCAGCGCCGAAAGTTCATGCGGCGCGTCCACCGGCAGTTCACGCTGCAGCGTGCTCAGCTCTTCGGCGACCACATTGCGCGCGGCGCGAAGGCGCTCGATCTCGGCGTCAGCGTCGGCTGGCGCGATGAAGTAGTGCGCCACGTCGACCCGGCTCGACGCCACCAGCACCGCGCGCCCGATCGCCACGCCGCGAGAAACCGGCACACCAAATACCTGGATGCTCATCGGCCCACTGTACCCCAGGCCTGGCGCGCATTTCGCAGCGCCGAGGCGGCCGCGCTCAAGCGCCGGCGGACGGCCCGCAGCGGGCTATTGGCCTTCGCCGAACTTGGCCCCGACAAGCTCGCGCAAGGCCGCCATCGCAAGCTCTTCGTCGGCGCCGTCGACTTCGATTTCGAGTTCGCTGCCGATACCGGCGGCGAGCATCATCACGCCCATGATGCTTTTGGCGTTGACGCGACGGTCGTTGCGTGACAGGAAGACCTCGCTTTGAAAGCTGCCCGCCAGTTTGGTGAGTTTGGCCGAGGCACGTGCGTGCAGGCCGAGCTTATTGCTGATCGTGATGCGGCTCTTGACCATCGGGCCCCTGTGGTTTGTTGATGTTGTTCGCTTGATTCTGCGGCGGTGCCGTCGCCAACCGCATCACGCCCTGCGTGCCGCCGTCCACCGCCCGCGTGACCAGCGCCTCCAGCGGCTCGCCGGCATAACAAAGCGCGCGCCACAGCATCGGCACATTGACCCCGGAGACCACGCGCACCTGCACGCCATCGGCCACGCGCAGCGCCGCGTTGCATGGTGTCGCGCCGAAAACGTCGGTCAAGATCAGCGTGCTGCGGCCGGCCACCCGTTGGCGAACCAGGGCTTCGATCGACGCCGGCACTTCGTCAGCCGCCACATCGATCACCGACAGCCCAGCAGCGCAATCCGGGAACGTGTGGTGGGCCAGTTGGCCCAGTGCAGAGGCCAGCGGCGCGTGGGCGACGATCAGGATATGGGTCATGCGGCGACGGGTCGCACCATTATCGGGTCAGCCCAGGTTCAGCCCAGGTTCAGCCCGACGCTCAGCCAAGCTCCCGCCAACGCCGCGGCGGCCGCAAGTACCAGAGATACGAAAGCCCGCAGCACAAGCCAAAGATCGCCAGCGTCACGCGGAACGACATCGCCTCGTCGAGCCCGGCTTCGATGAAGGCATCGATACCCAACCCGATGCCCCATTGCAAGACAAAAACACCGGCGAAGATCACCAGGTTGAAAGCCGACAGCGCCCGCCCGACCTGGTGTGTGGCAAATGCCTGGGCGACGACCGGCTGGCTCAACGATACGAAGGTGCAGGACACACACCACAGCGCCCAGGTCACCGCACCGGCGGGCTCGTCGCTGACCACGATCCAGCCGATGAGCAGCAGGCTCATCGGCACGCCCCAGAGCATCAAGGCACGCACGCTGACGCCCTTGGCAGTCAGCCGCGGCATCACAGCACCCCAGGCCAGGAAGGCAAACAACATGCTCAGGTTGATCACAAACAGGCCACCCGCCGCCTGCGCCGTACTCCAGCCTGCAACCCGGGTCAGCCAGGGCCCGGCCCACAGGGTCTGCACCGCAATCAGGCCGCCGTAGATGAAAA
>JANOKR010000072.1:0-15887 GCA_031419315.1 Betaproteobacteria bacterium | reverse complement strand
CCCGCAAGCGCCGGTTGATCGGCACATCGAGTGTGCTCGGATCGAAGTGCGAACTCGCCGGGCCGGCGCGTGAGTCTTCGGCGTCGCCTGCCCGAGGACTGGATTTGGCCGCGAACTTGAGCGCCATTGCCGCAGCCCTGCGCCGGCGAGAAGCGCCCTGGGCGCCTTAGACCAGCCCTTGTTTACTCGCCAGCACCGCGGCTTCGGCGCGGCTGGAGACGTTGAGCTTTTTGTAGATCGACTTGATGTGGTCGTTGACGGTGAACCACTTGATGCCCATCAGGTTGGCGATTTCCTTGATCGTAAAACCCTTGCTCAGATAGGTGAGGACTTCGATCTCGCGTGGCGTCAGGCGCTCGTAGTCGAGCGGTTTTTCGATCGGCACCGGCCGGCTCACAGGGAAGCCGCCGCTGCCGGTGGTGGTGAAACCCGAGTCGGGCGCCTCGCTGCCGACCCCGCCATGGCGGAAGTGCGTGAGCAGCCGGCGCGCGATCGCCGGCGACAGCGGCGGCTGGCCGCGCACGATTTTCTGCAGCTCTTCGACGAGCACTTCGAAGCGGTCTTCCTTGAGCAGATAACCGTCGGCGCCACATTGCAGCGCCGGGAACAGATGGTCGTCGTCGGAGTACAGCGTGGTCACGATCTTGGTGGCCGGATAGCCGGCCAGCTCGGTGAGCAGTTCCATGCCATTGCCGTCGGGCAGTTCGAGATCAACAAGCACCAGCTTGAAGGCATCTTGCTGCGCCGAGCCCGCCGGGGTGCGCGTCTGCGCGATGTAGCGGCGCGCAGTCTCCAGGTCACCAGCCTCGGTGATCGAGTTCGCGTCGCTGAAACTTTCGCGCACGACGCGACACAAGAAGCTACGCGCTACCGGGTTGTCTTCGAGGATCAGGACCTTGACGGCCATCTTGCAGTCCTTCGTGGGCGGCACCGCGCCCAGAACCCATCGATGCTAGCGCAGAACCTCGTCGCCGCAGCCCCCCAGCAGGGGTGGTGCTCAACTCGTTACAAGCACGATCTTGCCGACCACCTGGCGCGACGCCATGCGTGCATAGGCTTCGGGCAGACGGGCCATCGGCAGCGTCGAATCGAGCACCGGTTTGATCAGCCCCTGGGCGTACCAGGCACCGAGTTGGGCCATGCCTTGCGCAAATGCCTTCGGCTCGCGGCGCACGAAGTCGCCCCAGAAAACACCGACGATCGAGGCGCCCTTGAGCAGCGCCAGGTTCAGCGGCAAGGCCGGGATGCCGCCGCCCGCTGCAAAGCCGACCACGAGATAGCGGCCGCGCCAGGCGATCGAGCGGAACACCGGCTCGGCAAGTTCACCGCCGACCGGGTCGTAGACAACATCCGGGCCCTTGCCATCGGTCAGGGTCTTGATCGTCTCGCGCACCGGCTGGCTGCTGTAGTTGAGCGCTGCGTCGGCACCAAGCTCGATGCAGCGCTGTGCCTTCGCGTCGCTGGACACCGCGGCAATCACCCGCGCGCCGGCGGCCTTGGCGATCTGCAAGGCCGCGGTGCCGACACCACCCCCGGCGCCGAGTATGAGCACGGTCTCGCCGGCGCGCAGCGCGGCGCGGTCCATCAGCGCGTGATGTGATGTGCCGTAGGTAAACGCGAACGCCGCGGCGTCGGTGAGCGGCATGCCTGGCGGCACGGGCATCACGCTGGCGGCGTTGACGCAGACATGGGTTGCAAAACCGCCGCTGGAGCCGATCGCCGCGACCGCGTCGCCGGGTTTGAGATGTTTGACACCTACACCGACGGCGTCGATGTGGCCGGCATATTCAGAGCCGGGCACAAAAGGCAGCGGCGGCTTGAACTGGTACTTGCCTTCGACGGTGAGCAGGTCGGGGAAATTCAGGCTCGCCGCGCTGATCGCGATGCGCACCTCGCCGGCTTGGGGTTCGGGTGTCGGCAGGTCTTGATAGCGCATCGCGCCGATACCGTCCAGGCTTTCGCACAACCAGGCTTTCATCGTCGGCTCCTCATCTCGTCGGGGTGGGGCGGATCATAAACAGGCACCCGCAGGCGCCCTGCCTACAATCGTGCATGCACATTCTCATCGCCAACGACGACGGTTATCTCGCCCCCGGCATCGCCGCGCTGGTGCGCGCCTGCGAAGGCCTCGGCCATATCGACGTCATCGCCCCAGAACAAAATTGCAGCGGCACATCCAACGCGCTGACGCTGGGCCGGCCGCTGTCGGTATTTGAAGCACCCAGCGGGCCGACCAAGGGCTGGCGGGTGGTCAACGGCACGCCTTCGGACTGCGTGCATGTGGCGCTCACCGGCCTGCTGCCGCGCAAACCCGACCTGGTGCTCTCAGGCATCAACAACGGCGCCAATATGGGCGACGACACACTGTACTCGGGCACCGTTGCCGCTGCGATGGAAGGTTATCTGTTCGGCATCCCGGCGATTGCCTTCTCACAAGGTGTCAAGGGCTGGGGTGAGCTTGAAGCCGCGGCCGCCACTGCACGAGCGGTGATCGACCAGGTGCTGGCCAGCGCCCGCCCGGGGCCCTGGCTGCTGAATGTGAATATCCCCAACCGCGCCGATGCGCTGAGCCTGCCGCGGGTGATCACGCGCCTGGGCCGGCGCCATGCCAGCGAGCCGGTGATCCGCCAGATCAACCCGCGCGGCGAGCCGATCTACTGGATCGGCCCGGCGGGTGACGCCCGCGAAGCCGGTGAGGGCACCGACTTCCACGCCGTGGCCAACGGGCAGGTTTCGATCACGCCGCTGCAGGTCGACCTCACCGATCACGCCCAGTCGGCGTCGTGGGCGGCTGACGTGGCCAAGGGCCGCGCTTGAACGACGTCGGCGGCTCCGGGCGGGGTGCGCGCGCGGCGCGATTTCCGCTCGGGCTGGAGCAGGTCACGCAAGGCCCAGGGCGAAGTCGAAGCGCTGGCACCGCGGCCAGCGCGGGCAGTGCAGGCGGGCCAACGCAAGCGACGCAAGCGACGCAAACCACGCTGCGGCCGCAGCGGCTGCTCCGCGAAGCCGCCGCCGATGCCTTGAAACAGCTGCCGCCAACCGGTGTCGGGCTGGACTCGCTGGCGGTGCGCCGGCGCATGGTCGAGCGGGTGCGTGCAGAAGGGGTCAGCAACCCGGCCGTGCTGCACGCGCTGCTCGCGGTGCCGCGGCATTTGTTTGTCGATACCGGGCTGGCGCCGCAAGCTTATGAAGACACGAGCCTGCCGATCGGGCTGTCGCAGACGATCTCCAAACCTTCGGTGGTGGCGCGCATGCTGGCGCTGATCGTCGAGCGGCCGGGGGCCGATGCCGGCACGCCGCCGCCGCTACGGCGGGTGCTCGAGATTGGCAGCGGGTGTGGTTATCAGGCCGCGCTGCTGTCGTGTCTGGCGCGCAGCGTGGTGTCGGTGGAGCGCTTGAAGCCGCTGCACGACAAGGCGCGGCAGCACCTCGATGCGATCGGCGTGACCACCGTGCGCCTGGTATACGGTGACGGCCGCATCGGCCATGCGCCGAACGCACCTTACGACGCCATCATTGCCGCCGCCGGCGGTGATGCGCTGCCGCCGGCCTGGCTCGAACAGTTGGCTGTCGGCGGGCGCCTGGTCGCACCGATGTACAGCGCGGCCGCTGGCGGCCAGGTGCTGATGATCATCGACCGCGAGTCGAACGGCTACCGCCGACAGGTGCATGATGCGGTGAACTTTGTCCCCCTAAAATCGGGCGTTGATTGATCACCCCGTGATTCGAATGTCATCTCTCTTTCTGCGTCGCACCGGCTGGTGCTTGTTGATCTCGGCAAGCGCCATCCTGGCCGGCTGCGCCGCACCCAAAGGCCGTGCGCCCGTCGAAGACCGCGGTGTGGCGCCGCGTGGGGCAGCCGCGGCGGCGACACCTTCGACGCAGTCAGCACCGTCGGCAACCGCACCAGCCGCACCGGCTGCCGATGCAAAACCGCCGCCGGGTATCGAAAACGCGGGCAAACCGGGTTACTACAGCGTCAAGCCTGGCGACACGCTGATCAGGATCGGTTTGGAGAACGGCCAGAACTGGCGCGACGTTGCCCGCTGGAATGGCATCGACAACCCGAACCTGATCGAGGTCGGGCAAGTCATGCGTGTCGTGCCGCCGGGTGTCGAGCCCGGCGCGGCGGTCGCTCGTGGTGTGCCGGCGCCCCAGCGCGCCGAGACGCGCGCCCTCGACGCTCGTGCGGCTTCGGCTTCGGCTCCGGCGACCGGTGCATCAGCCGCCGCCACCACGGCCAGCGCAGCCGCACTACCGGCGGTCACTGCCACGGGCAAAGACGGCGACGACGAACTCGGCTGGATCTGGCCCGCCGCCGGCCCGGTGGCTGCCGGCTTCGACGAGGGCCGCAATATCAAAGGCCTTTCGATCACCGGCAAGGCGGGTGACGCGGTGCTGGCGGCGGCCGATGGCCGGGTCGTCTACGCCGGCTCGGCGCTGCGCGGTTATGGCAACCTGATCATCGTCAAACACAACAACACCTACCTCACCGCTTACGCGCACAACCAGACGCTTTTGGTCAAAGAAGACCAGGCCGTGCGGCGCGGCCAGAAGATCGCCGAGATGGGGTCGAGCGACGCCGATCGCGTGCAACTGCATTTCGAGATTCGCCGCCAGGGCAAGCCGATCGACCCGGCGCGCCTGTTGCCGCCACGTTAGCGGCGCACCAGCTTCGATCACGGCCAGATCGGGCCCCTTGTCACCATGTCGCGTGATCACCAACCCGAAGCGCGGCCGAACGGCGACGCGGGCCGGCAAGCCGATCAAGCCGGCCTGATCGATGCACAGACCGCCGATGCCGAAGGTGGCACGCCGCTGCAGAGTTATCTGCGTGATATCCGGCGTGCGCCGCTGTTCAGTGCCGACGAGGAGCTGAGCACCGCGCGTCGCGCCAAGGCCGGCGACTTCGGCGCGCGCCAGCAGATGATCGAGCGCAACCTGCGTCTGGTGGTCAGCATCGCGAAGAACTATCTCGGCCGCGGCCTGCCGATGTCGGACCTCATCGAAGAGGGCAACCTGGGCCTGATGCACGCGACGGCGAAGTTCGAGCCCGAGCGGGGATTCCGGTTTTCGACCTACGCATCGTGGTGGATCCGGCAGGGCATCGAACATGCGATCCTGCACCAGGCGCGCACGATCCGGTTGCCGGTGCATGTGGTGCGCGAACTCAGCCAGGTGCTGCGCGCGAAGCGGCTGCTTGAAAGTGACCCGGCGCGCGCCAACGGCAGCTCACGCGGCGTCGGTGCCGCCGAGCTGGCGGCGCACCTCGGCCGCAGCCAGAGCGATATCGAAGGCCTGTTGCGCCTGACCGAACACCCGACCTCGCTCGACGATCCGTCCGACCGCGAAGGCGGCGACGCGGTGGTCGACCATGTCGGCGCCGACGGTGTCGGCGACCCCGAGGCACCGACCCTGGGGCACGAGATGCACCAGCTTGTCGAAACCGAGATGAGTGGCCTGAGCCAGCGCGAGCGCGAGGTCATCGCCGGGCGTTTTGGCTTGAATGACCGCGACCCCGAGACACTGGATGTGCTGGCCATCAGACTGAACCTGACTCGCGAGCGGGTGCGCCAGATCCAGCAAGAGGCGATGCTCAAGCTGCGCCGCAACATGGCCCGGCACGGCATCGGGCGCGACGCATTGTTCTGAGCTGGCGCCAAGAAGTTGCTCAGCGTTTTCGCTGAGCAGCGGGCCTAGCGCGGGGCGCTAGCATCGCGCCACTGCTGCCATCGCCTCGACGGCGGCCCCATTTGTTGACTCAAGGAGAGTTCATGATGACGACCCATCGTTGGTTCGCGACCGGGTGCGCTTTGGCGCTGGCGAGCTTTGGCGCCACTGCACAGCAGGGTGTGAGCAAGACCGAGATCACGCTCGGTTCGATTCAGGACTTGTCGGGCCCGATCGCCGGCTTTGGCAAGCAGGCGCGGATGGGCATGGTGATGCGCGTTGACGAGCTCAACGAGCAGGGCGGCGTGCATGGCCGCAAGATCAAGCTCATCGTCGAGGACTCGGCTTACGACCCGAAAAAAGCGGTGCTCGGCGCGCAGAAACTGGTCAACCAGGACAAGATTTTCATGATGGTCGGCCATATCGGGTCGGCGCAGAACATGGCCGCGATGCCGGTGCAGTTCGACAAAAACGTGATCAACTTTTTCCCGATCACGGCAGCGCGCGAAATGTACGAGCCCTTCCACAAGCTCAAGTACTCTTTTGCGGCAACCTACTTCGACCAGATGCGCATGGCGGTGCCCAAGCTGGTCAAGGACAAAGGTGCCAAGAAGGCCTGCACGATCTACCAGGACGACGAGTTCGGCCTCGAGGTCTTTCGCGGTGGTGAAGCCGGCCTCAAGTCGATTGGCATGGAGTTTGCCGAGAAGACCTCGTACAAACGTGGTGCCACGGACTTTTCGTCGCAGGTGGCGCGAATGAAGGCGGCGGGATGCGACTTCGTCGTGCTCGGCACGATCATCCGCGAGACGATCGGCACCATCGCCGAGAGCCGCAAGACCGGCTTCAACCCGACCTTCATCGGCTCGAGCGCGGTATTCATCGACCTCATCCACAAGCTCGGTGGCAAGGCGATGGACGGGCTGTATGCCGCACACACCGTGCAGCAGCCGTATGTCGACGACCCAGCGCAGCCGATCCGCCATTGGGCCAACAAGTTCAAGACCAAGTTCAACGAAGACCCGAACGTGAGCACGGTCTACGGTTATGCCGCGATCGATGCGTTCATCCGTGCCGCGCAGAAGGCCGGCCCGAATCTGAGCACCGAGAGTTTTATCAAGGCGATGGATACGATGGTCATCCCGCCGGATATCTTCGGCAGCGCCGAGATGACCTTCGGGCCGCAAAAGCGCCTGGGCAGTGATCTGTCGCGGCTGTCGCAGTTGCAGGAGGCGCGCTGGAAGGTCGTGTCGGACTACATCAAGCCGTAGTCTTCGCGTGTCGTCGTGCGGCCGGGATAATCCGGCCCATGACATTTGAATCTGAGTGGCTCGAGGTCGAATCGCTCGACCTCGAAGCGCAAGGTGTTTCGCATCGCGTCGACGGCCCTGGCGCCGGCAAGGTCGTCTTCATCGAAGGCGCCTTGCCCGGCGAGCGGGTGCAAGTCAACGTCGCGCGCAAAAAGAACCAGTGGGAGCAGGGCCAGCTCAGCGCGATCGCGCGCGAGAGCTCGCAGCGGGTGCGCCCGGGCTGCCCGCACTTCGGCCTGCATGCCGGCGCCTGTGGCGGCTGCAAGATGCAGCACCTGCATGTCGGCGCGCAAGTGGCGGTGAAGCAGCGGGTGCTCGAAGACAACCTCTGGCATCTGGCCAAGGTCAAGCCCGACCAGGTGCTGCGCCCGATCGAAGGCCCGGCTTGGGGCTATCGGTATCGCGCCCGGCTGTCGGTGCGCTACGTCATCAAGAAGGGCGTCGTGCTGGTCGGTTTTCATGAGCGCAAATCGCGCTATGTGGCTGACATGTCGGTCTGCCCGGTGCTGCCGCCGCGCATCAGCGCCATGCTGCTGCCGTTGCGCGGGCTGATCAACTCGATGGATCAGCGTGACCGGTTGCCGCAGATCGAACTCAGCATGGGCGACGAGGTCACGGCGCTGGTGTTGCGACATCTGGAGCCGGTGACCGCGGCTGACGCCGATCGGCTGCGGCGTTTTGCTGCCCTGCACAGCGTGCAATGGTGGCTACAGCCGAAAGGCCCGGAGACGGTGCACCTGCTCGACGAAGGCGGGCCGCCGCTGGCCTACGCCTTGCCCGAGTTCGGCGTCACGATGCCGTTCAAGCCAACCGACTTCACGCAGGTCAACCCGCAGATCAACCGCGTCCTCGTCAGCCGCGCGTTGCGCTTGCTCGATGTGCAAAGCGGCGACCAGGTCATCGACTGGTTCTGCGGCCTGGGCAACTTCACGCTGCCGCTGGCGCGCCAGGCGCAAGAGGTGCTGGGTATCGAAGGTAGCGCGGTGCTCGTCGAGCGCGCAAGGGCCAACGCCCGGCTCAACGGCCTGGATCGCAACACGCGGTTCGAGGCGCGCAACCTGTTCGAGTTGTCGGTAGCCGACATGGTCGCGATAGGCCCCGCAGACCGCTGGCTGATCGACCCGCCGCGCGAGGGCGCTTTTGCGATTGCCAAGGCGCTGGCCGAACATGCCGAGCAGGCCACGTCGCAAGCCGTGGCGGCTGGCCCAGTGGCCGATACGGGATGGCAAGCGCCGCGCCGCATCGTCTATGTCAGCTGCAACCCGGCGACGCTGGCGCGTGATGCCGGCCTGCTGGTGCACCAGGCGGGGTACCGCTGCAGTGCAGTGGGGGTGGTCAACATGTTCCCCCACACCTCACACGTCGAGAGCATCGCGGTCTTCGACCGCGCCGATTGACTCGAAACGCGCCGCGCCAGAACGACCGCGGGGCCCGAAGGCCCCGCGTTGGTTTGAACTTCAGTGCGACGGATTCAATCAGTCGCGCTCGCCACCGAAGATGCCCAACAGCGCCAGCAGGCTCTGGAAGACGTTGTAGATGCTCAGGTAGATCGACATCGTGGCGCTGATGTAGTTGGTCTCACCACCATCGAGCACGCGCTTGATGTCGTACAGGATGAAGGCCGAGAAGATGCCCAGGCAGAGCACCAGCAGGCTCAGCATCAGCGCCGAAGACTGCAACCAGATATTGGCGATCATGGCCACGAAGACGATCAGCGCGCCGATGGTCAGGAATTTGCCCATCGACGACAGGTCGCGCTTGATCACGGTGGCCAGCGTCGCCATCGCGAAGAAGATCGCGGCGGTGCCGCCAAAAGCGGTCATCACCAGCGAACTGCCGTTTCTGAAGCCGAGCACCTGGCCGACCATGCGCGACAGCATCACGCCCATGAAGAAGGTGAACGCCAGCAGCACCCAGACACCGGTCGACGAGTTTTTGGTCTTCTCGACCGCATACATGAAACCGAAGGCGCCGCCGAGAAAAACGATCATCGACAGGCCGATGCCCATCGACGCCATGATCCCGGTGGACACCCCAAACCAGGCGCCGAGCACGGTCGGCACCAGCGAGACGGCGAGCAGCCAGTAGGTGTTGCGCAGCACGCGGTTGCGCTGCACCGAGTCGAGCATGCCGGCCGAGCCGGGAAAGTTCTGTACGGTGTCATTCATGAGCTGATCCTTCGGGGAGTTGAACTCTGCCGGTCTGACCCGACAGTACGATTCTAGTTCCGCGGCGAGGCCTTGGGGTGGCGGGGTTATACAGGGGTTGGCTCCGCAAAGTCCGTGATCAGTTGCCCGGCCAGCGGCGCATTGGCCAACAGCCCGCGGTGGTCGACGATGCGGCGGCCGTTGACCCAGACGCCATGCACGCCGATGGCGTCGGTGGTCAGCCGTGGCGCGCCGCCGGGCAGGTCGAAGACGCGGCGCTTCGGGCCGCGGCCAACTTTTGCCGGATCGAACAGCAGCATGTCGGCGGCATAACCCTCGCAGAGCAGGCCGCGGTGCGCCAAGCCGAGGATGCCCGCCGGCTGCGATGTCAGCCGGCGCACCGCTTCGGTCATCGGCATCACCCCGAGCGTGCGCGACCAATGGCCGAGCAGATGCAGGCCAAAGCCGGCATCGTTGAAGAAGGTCAGGTGCGCGCCTGCATCGCTGAGCGAGACCAGGCTGTTGGGGTCGTTCAACATGCGACCGACCGCAGCCTCATCGCTGTTGAGCAGTTGCGCGGTGAAGACAGTCTGCAAGTCTTCAGCGACGCCCAAGTCGAGTATCACGTCGAGCGCTTCGCGGCCCGACTCGGCGGCGATATCGGCAATGCTGCGTTGCTCGAGGCCGCGGTGTTCGGGCCGGGTGACCTCGACGATATGCACCTTGTCCCATTCGCCGTTGAAGAGCCGAAAGGTTGCGCTGGCGGCAAGCTCGGCCCGCACACCGTCGCGAAAGCCGCGCTCGGCGAGCACCGCTTTGAGCCGGTCGCCGGCCAGGCCGAGTGCCGGCTTCCAACTTGCCAGGCCTTCGACCGGGTAGGGCGATGCGAGCGTGAAGTCCATCGTCAGCGGGCAGCAGGAGACTTGCCCGATGAGCCGGTGGCCGCGCCGGTTGGCATCGGCAATCGCGTCGAGATCCCTGAATACCGCCTCTGGGTTGGTGGCGTTGTGCAGCAGCGCGGCGATCATCACCGGCCGGCCGCTGCTGGCGGCGAGCGACTCCAAAAAAGGCACTGGCGTATGCCCGCCCTTGGTCAGCATGAAGACGCCGCCACCGGCTTCGCCCATCGCGTTGACGAGCGCCGTCATCTCGCGCTCGTCGGCCAGCCGCGACGGCATCGGCGTGCCCCCTTGGCCGTTGTGCGCCGGGCTCGTGCTCGACGCAAAACCGACCGCGCCGGCTTGCATCGCGGCACGCACGATGGCCTGCATCTGCGCAATCTCGTCATCGCTGGCGGCGCGCTTCGACGCGTCGGCACCCAGCACCCAGGTGCGCAGCGAAGAATGGCCGAGATAGGCGGCCACGTTGAGCACGCAGCCGCCGCGGCGCAGTTGTGCGAGGTACTCCTCGAAGGTCTCGAAACCCCAGTCGATGCCCTGGCGCAGCACGTCGAGCGACATGCCTTCGACCTGGGTCAGGTTTTGCATCGTCAGCTCGCGGTCGGCGGCGCGGCAGGGCGCGATCGTGAAGCCGCAGTTGCCGATGATCGCCGTCGTCACACCCAGCGCCGGGGAAGGGCGCAGCAGGCGGTCCCAGGTGATCTGGGCGTCGTAGTGGGTGTGGCTGTCGATGATGCCGGGCATCAAGGCCAGGCCGGCGGCGTCGACAACTTCGCGGGCCGGCGCCGGAGTTGCTGCGGCGGTCGTGGTCGCCGCGGTCGCCAAGATCGGTGTGATCGCGGTGATGCGGCCTGCGCCGACAAACACATCGGCTAATTCAGGGTCGGCACCGCTGCCGTCGTAAACCAGCGCGCCGCGGATGCAGAGGTCGTTCATCGGATGGGGTTCCCGTCTGGCTCGGTTGTGACAGTCGCGATCAGGATTGTTTTGTGCCGCCGGTGGCAATCCGCCGTCGGCGCTCGATTATTGTCGGCACCCAACAAACTGCCATCGCGCCAGCGCGCCGCCACCATGCAACAAAAACCGATGCTCACCCAGGACGATGCCCAGCGTGTGGGCCTTGCCGCCGCAGCCCACGCGCTGGCGCACCAATGGGCGGTGACGATCGCCATCGTCGACGACGGTGGCCATTTGCTGTGGCTGCAGCGCGGCGACGGCGCGGCGCCGATCTCGGCGCAGATCGGCCCGGCCAAAGCGCGTACTGCGGCGCTGGGCCGGCGCGAGAGCCGGGTCTACGAAGAGATGATCAACCAGGGTCGGGTGTCGTTCCTGAGCGCGCCGCTCGACGGCATGCTCGAAGGCGGCGTGCCGATCATGGTCAATGGGCAATGTGTCGGCGCGGTGGGGGTCAGCGGCGTGAAGTCGAGCGAAGACGCGCAGATCGCCAACGCCGGGATCGCTGCGCTGTAGTTCGCGGCCAGCGCCGAGATGGCGCCGGCTCGCGGCCCCAGCCTATAATTCCGCGGTTTACCTGCCCACAAGCCCCCAGCGAAACTCGAGCCCGGTTTCCCCCATTCGTGGAAGCCCGTCGAAGCCCGCCGACCAGCGCCACAAGGCGTGTCGGCAGCCCTTCGGCTGGGTGTGCAAGAACCGGAGTTTGCCGCTTTGTTGCCCGTCCTGCCACCTGCCGTCCTCGCCCTCGCGGACGGCGCCGTTTTCCGGGGCACGTCGATCGGCGCTGAAGGTTTCACGGTCGGCGAAGTCGTGTTCAACACGGCGCTCACCGGCTACCAGGAAATCCTCACCGACCCGAGCTACTGCCGCCAGATCGTCACCCTGACCTATCCGCATATCGGCAACACGGGGGTCAACGCAGAAGATGTCGAAGCCACGCGTGTGCACGCTGCCGGGCTGGTGATTCGTGATCTGCCGATCCGGGCGTCGAACTTTCGCCAGACGATGACGTTGGCGGCCTACCTGCGGCGCGAAGGCACGGTCGCGATCGCCGATATCGACACCCGCCGCCTGACACGCCTGCTGCGCAGCACTGGCGCGCAAGACGGCTGCATCGCGACCTTCGCCGCTGGCCATGTCGTCAGCGAAATAGATATCGCCGAGGCGGTGAACCGCGCCCGCGCGGCGCCGTCGATGGCCGGGCTGGACCTGGCCAAAGTCGTGTCCACAAAGCAGGACTATGAATGGACCGAGACCGAATGGGTGCTCGGTGCGGGTTATGGCCAGCAGACCCAGCCGCGGTTTCATGTCGTCGCCTACGACTTCGGAATCAAGCGCAACATCCTTCGCATGCTGGCGTCACGCGGTTGCCGCGTCACCGTGGTGCCGGCCCAGACCACCGCTGCGGAGGTGATGCAACGCCGCCCCGACGGCATCTTTTTGAGCAACGGCCCTGGCGACCCACAACCTTGTGATTACGCGATCGAAGCGGTGCGCACGCTCATCAACGCCGGCGTGCCGACTAACGGCATCTGCCTGGGCCACCAGATCCTGGCGCTGGCTTCTGGCGCGAGCACCTTCAAGATGAAATTTGGCCACCATGGTGCCAACCATCCGGTGAAGGATCTCGACAGCGGCCGGGTGGCGATCACCAGTCAAAACCATGGTTTCGCGGTCAACGAGAGTTCGCTGCCGGCCAACCTGCGCAGCACGCATGTGAGCCTGTTTGACGGCACGTTGCAAGGCCTGACGCGCACCGACCGCCCGGCCTTCGGCTTCCAGGGCCACCCCGAGGCGTCACCCGGGCCGCACGATATCGGCGGCCTGTTCGACCGTTTCATCGCGCTGATGGACAACAAGGAAATTCATGCCCAAGCGCAGTGATCTGCACAGCGTCCTGATCATCGGCGCCGGGCCGATCGTCATCGGCCAGGCGTGTGAGTTCGACTACTCCGGCGCGCAGGCTTGCAAGGCACTGCGCGAAGAGGGTTACCGCGTCGTGCTGGTGAACAGCAATCCGGCCACGATCATGACCGACCCCGGCACGGCCGACGCGACCTACATCGAGCCGATCACCTGGCAGGTCGTCGAGACGATCATCGCCAAGGAACGCCGCGAACGCCCGGGCGAAAAGATGGCCGTGTTGCCGACGATGGGCGGGCAGACGGCGCTGAACTGCGCGCTCGATCTGCACCGCCACGGCGTGCTCGCAAAATACGGCGTCGAGATGATCGGCGCCAACGAACACGCGATCGAAAAGGCCGAGGACCGGCTGAAGTTCAAGGACGCGATGACCTCGATCGGCCTGGCGTCGGCCCGGAGCGGCATTGCGCACACGCTCGAAGAAGCCTGGGTCGTGCAGAAGCGCATTACCGCGGAGATCAGCGGCAGCGGCTTCCCGATGGTCATCCGGCCGAGCTTCACGCTCGGTGGCAGCGGCGGTGGCATCGCCTACAACCCCGAAGAGTTCGAAGAGATCTGCAAGCGCGGGCTCGATCTTTCGCCGACCAACGAGCTGCTCATCGAAGAGTCGCTGATCGGCTGGAAAGAATTCGAGATGGAAGTCGTGCGTGACCGCGCCGACAACTGCATCATCGTCTGCGCGATCGAGAACCTCGACCCGATGGGCATCCACACCGGCGACTCGATCACGGTGGCGCCGGCGCAGACCCTGACCGACAAGGAATACCAGCTGCTGCGCAACGCCAGCATCGCGATCCTGCGCGAGATCGGGGTCGATACCGGCGGCTCGAACGTGCAGTTTGCGATCAACCCGAAAGACGGCCGGATGGTCGTCATCGAAATGAATCCGCGCGTCTCGCGGTCGTCGGCGCTGGCGTCCAAGGCAACCGGTTTCCCGATTGCCAAGGTCGCCGCCAAGCTCGCCATCGGCTACACGCTGGACGAGTTGCGCAACGACATCACCGGTGGGACCACACCAGCGAGCTTCGAGCCGAGCATCGACTACGTGGTGACCAAGATCCCGCGTTTTGCGTTCGAGAAATTCCCCGCCGCCGACCCGCACCTGACGACGCAGATGAAGTCGGTCGGCGAAGTCATGGCCATCGGCCGCACGTTTCAGGAGAGTTTCCAGAAAGCGCTGCGTGGCCTGGAGACCGGCATCGATGGCCTGACCGAGCGCAGCACCGACCGCGAAGAAATCGTCGAAGAAATTGGCGAGGCCGGGCCGGAGCGCATCCTCTTTGTGGCCGACGCTTTCCGCATCGGGCTGACGCTCGACGAGGTCTTTGAAGAAACCGCGATCGACCCCTGGTTTTTGGCCCAGATCGAAGACCTGGTAGCGACCGAAACTCAGGTCCAGGCACGCACGCTGGCGTCGCTGACCGGGCCGGAGCTGCGCCACCTCAAGCGCAAGGGCTTTTCAGACAAGCGCCTGGCCAAGCTGCTGAGGTGCAACCAGCATCAGGTGCGCAATGCGCGCCACGGTTTTGGCGTGCGCCCGGTCTACAAACGGGTCGACACCTGCGCGGCGGAATTTGCGACCCAGACCGCGTATCTCTATTCGACCTACGAAGAAGAGTGCGAGGCCGAGCCGAGCACGCGCAAAAAGATCATGGTCCTCGGTGGCGGGCCGAACCGCATCGGCCAGGGCATCGAGTTCGACTACTGCTGCGTTCACGCTGCGCTGGCGCTGCGCGAAGACGGCTACGAAACGATCATGGTCAACTGCAACCCGGAGACGGTGTCGACCGACTACGACACCAGCGACCGCCTGTATTTCGAGCCAGTGACGCTGGAAGACGTGCTCGAGATCGTCGACAAGGAAAAGCCGGTTGGTGTGATCGTGCAGTACGGCGGCCAGACGCCGTTGAAGCTGGCGCTGGACCTCGAGCGCGCGGGAGTGCCGATCATCGGCACGAGCCCGGATTCGATCGATATCGCCGAAGACCGTGAACGCTTCCAGAAGCTGCTCAACGAGCTTGGGCTGAAGCAGCCACCCAACCGCACCGCGCGCACCGAAGAGCAGGCGCTCGTGCTGGCGCAGGAGATCGGCTATCCGCTCGTCGTGCGGCCGAGTTATGTGCTCGGCGGGCGGGCGATGGAGATCGTGCACGGCGACAAGGATCTCGAGCGCTACATGCGCGAGGCGGTGCGCGTGAGCGAGAAATCGCCGGTGCTGCTCGACCGCTTTCTCGACGATGCGATCGAGGTCGATGTCGACTGCATTGGTGACGGCACCGACGTCATGATCGGCGGCATCATGGAGCATGTCGAAGCCGCCGGCATCCACAGCGGCGACTCGGCCTGTTCGTTGCCGCCGTACACCCTGAGCGCGGCGCTGCAGAATGAGATGCGCCGGCAGACCACCGTGATGGCCAAGGCGCTCAAGGTCATCGGCCTGATGAATGTGCAGTTTGCGATCCAGGGCGCAAATGACAAGAGCGCCGACAAAAGCGCCGACAAGAACCCCGAGCAAGCCGTGGTTTATGTGCTTGAGGTCAACCCGCGTGCGTCGCGCACCGTGCCCTATGTGAGCAAGGCCACCGGCCAGGCGCTGGCGAAGATTGCCGCGCGCTGCATGGCCGGCCAGAAGTTGAGCGACCAACGCGGCGTTGATGGCAAGCTGCCGCACGAAGTCGTGCCGCCGTACTTCAGCATCAAGGAAGCGGTCTTCCCGTTCAACAAGTTTCCCGGCGTCGACCCTATCCTCGGCCCCGAGATGCGCTCCACCGGCGAGGTCATGGGTGTTGGCACGACTTTTGGCGAAGCGATGCTGAAGAGCCAGCTCGGCGCCGGCTCGCGGCTGCCGGCCAGGGGCACGGTGGTCATCACGGTGAAAAACGCCGACAAGGCGCGTGCGGTGCCCTTGGTCGCGACGAGCTGGAAGCCGAGCAGATGCAGGTCTTTGGCCACCGCCACCGCACGCGCCTTGTCGGCGTTTTTCA
>JANOKR010000071.1:0-18438 GCA_031419315.1 Betaproteobacteria bacterium | reverse complement strand
TAACAACTCGCCAGTTCGCTGCTCGAATTGACGACCGCAATCTTCGGCTTTTCGCAGTCGTCTTCGGACAGGCCGAGCGCCTGCCACTGCGCGTTGCGCACCGACCAGAGGTAGGAGCCGCGCGGGAAATTGCTGCGCAGTTTGCGGGTCGGGTTCATGGTGTGGGCCTGCGCGTGATGGTGACGATGCCGGCGTCTGCATCAACCCGCACCCAGTCGCCGGTGCGGATCAATTCCAGCGGGTCGCGGTCGAAGTCGGTCATCGCCGGGGCGTGGCTGACGACGGTGCCGAGCGCGACCTTGGTGCAGATGTGGTTGAACAACCAGGCTGCCGGCGCGGTGCCCATCGCGCGGGCGACATGGAACTGTGCCGACCAGCCCGACGAACCCTTGGCGCCGGGGAAGACGAGCACCTTGCCGGCAAAGCTGACGCCGCGCAATTCATGCCGGGTTTCGATCACGGTGCCGGTGCGTGGGTCGACACCGCCCCAGCCGGAGATGCGGTCGTGCGTGACCAACGCTTCGGCTTCAGCGATACCGCCGACAACCTTGCGGCCGCGGATCGTGATGATCGTCTGCGGCGGCATGTCGGCGCGCGAGCTGGTCGTCACGGCTTCAGCCATTCCAGCGCCCGGTACAGGCGGCGTCGATGCACTGTGCTGTGGTGCCGAACCAGGCCTGCACGCCCAATATAGCCGGCAGGTAATGCGCCTGCTTGGCCGAGTCGAGCGCCACGACCTTGGTGCCCTTGGGGGTGGCCCGGCTCATCGCCGAACAGCTGTCGGTCATGATCTTGCCGCCAGCGGCTTCGATGATCGCGGTGTAGCCGTTGCGGTCGGCCAGCGCCTTGATTGCCCAGGGCGTGAAGATCCACAAGGCGCTGTTGGCGTGCACCTTGCGGCCCTCGATCAACTGCGCGGCTTCCCAGATCTGCTCGATCGTGTAGTGCGGGCAGCCGAGCATCACGTAGTCGACCGCGCGGTCGCTGGCAGTAGCGTTGATGCGCTCAAAAGTTTCGCGGCGTTCGCGTGCACCGTAAGCGCGGCTGGCTTGCAGCGGCTTGCCGCCGCTGGCTTGTTCGACCGTCAACGCATCGGGCGTGACACCGACGATGTGGTACAGCTCGACGCCGCCCGACGACGAGGCCGCAGCGCCGAAGTGTTTCAGGCGCGGCAGATTGGGCACCGCGGTGATGCCAGTGATCACCGGCACGCGGTCTTGCACCCAGTCACCGAGCCAGTAGCCGAGCAGGCCCCAGTCTTCAACCGACTCGACCGGGATGTCCAGGTTGACCCCCAAGCTGGCAAGGCGCGGCGCATCGAGGTGGTAACCCCAGTTCGGGATGCGACAGGTCAACATCGCCGCGCTGGTGCTTTCGCGGCCTTCGGTATTGGTGCGCGCACCGAGCACCGAATTGCAGTAGATGACCGCCGACGATTCCATCCAGGCGCAATGTTCGCCGCGGGTGGGCACATTGCCGACCTGGTAAGGCGTGCAGGTATTCATCATCTGCACGCCCATGCGCGCGGCCATCGCTTCGCTGCGCTGGTAGAAGGCGACGATCTGCGGGCTGACACCCATTTCGACCGGGTGGTGCGGGTCGAAGCCGAGCTGTAGGTGCGAGCTGAAAGCGCGCACCTTGGGCACCTGCACGACCTGCGCGCTGTCGAGGTTGAACTCGCTGAAGACGGCGTCCAGGCCCGCCGCGGGGTCGGCCGCGGCGCCGCTCTGGGCGAGGGCGAAGTCGCGCATGAAGGGTGTCGTCGCAGTGACGGTGCCGCAGACGTTGCGGGTCTCGACAAGATCGTCGGCGCCTAACGCGTCACCGTAGCGGATGAGCAGGTCCATCGCGGCGGCGATGGCATCACCCTGGTCGCCGTCGCGCATCGACTTTTCTTGTGTGCTCAGGCGCATCGTCATGATCTCGAAGACCTCGCCGGCGCTGCCACCGTTGGCGCCACAACCTGGCCACCAACTTCGGCGCTGACCCGGCGCGCCAGATCGATCAGCGCCGGCGCGATCTCTTTGCGCAAGCGGCGTTCGGTGAAATCAAATGCCGGGCCGCCGCAGTTGAAGGCCATGACTTCGCCACGCGGGCCGCTGAAAGCGACCGAGACCGAGTTGATTTCGCGATGAAACTCACCCAGCGACAGGCAGTAGCCGGTGCGCTTTTGTTCATCGAGCGCGGCCAGCAGGCCGGCCTTCAGCGCCGGCCAGTCGCGGCCGTGGTGCGCACGCAGCGCTTCGAGCAGCGGCTTGCTTGCCGCCTCGTCGAGGGCGGCGATGTACGCGCGGCCGAGCGCGGCATTTGGCAACGGTATCCGCGAGCCGACATCCAGGCGCGCGGCGAGCATCGTCGAGCGTGCGCGGCAGGCTTCGACCAGCACCATCTGCAAGCCGTCGCACAGCGCCAGGTAGACCGAGCCGCGGCTGGCGTCGGCCAGCGTCTGCATCGGCGCACGCGCGACGGCGCGCACATCCAGCCCGGCGAGAAAAACCCGCGCCAGCGAGACGACACCGGCGCCGAGCATGTAGCGCTCGCCGCCGGGTTCGGGGCGCAGCCAGCGGTGCGCGACGAGCGTGCTGGCCAGCCGTGTCACCGAAGGCCGTGGGATGCCGGTCAGGCGCGCCAGGTCGGTGGGCCCGAGCAGATGCTGGGCGTCGCTGAAACATTGCATCAGCGCCAGCCCGCGGTCGAGCGCACTGACGGTGTTGCGCGCCGCGGTAGTGGTCATGCGCTGGCCTGGGCGGCGGTGGCGGTTGTTGTCGCTGTGCTGGCCGCGGCTGCCGCTGCACGGCGCAAGTAAACGCCTTGATCGAGCAGTGCCGATTGCAGCGCTTCGATATCCACATCGCGCGGCGGCACACCCTGCTGCACCGACAGCGCGGCGGCAGCGCCGGCGGCCTGGCCGGTGATCCAGCATTGCGGAATCTCGCGCATGAAGCCGTGCGAGTTTTTGTCGCAAGAGATGTGGCGGCCGCAGGCGAGCAGGCCGTCGAGAGCCTGCGGCACCAGCGCGCCGTAGGGGATCGAGATATTCGGGAATTTGGGCGACACCGCCGGCGAGACGCCGATCTCGTCGTGCAGCGCGACACCGTCGGGCCAGCGGCTGCGCAGCACGCTGCCCACACCGCGCAGGCGGCGCGCGTGGCGCACGCCGATCTGCGGTGCCGACAACATCATGTAGGCGTCTTCGAAGCCGGGGGCATGGGCGCGGTAGTAGTCCAGATGTGCGGCCATCGCGCGGTGAGAGCGCACTTCGACGGCGGTGAGGTCATCGACATCGAGCGCCGAATAACCAGTCTGGCGCGGGCCCATGAAAAGTGCGATATCGCTGCGCCACGAAACAAACGGCCGGTCGAACAGGCCGCAGGCAGCGCGGCCGGCGGCCATGAAGGCGGCATGCTTTTCGGGCTGGCCGGTCTTGAACTGAATCCAGCGGTTCATGTCGACACCACCGAACAACCACGACGTATTCATGCAGTGGTGGACGTCGGCTTCTTCGATATCGTTGTCAAAAGCCGCGCCGGCGCGTGCGAAGAGGTCGCCGTCGCCGGTGGCGTCGACGACGACCTTGGCGCGGATCGCCATGCGGCCCTCTTTGCTCTCGAAGGTGGCGCCACAGACGACGCCGTTTTCGACGATCGGCTGGCTGGCCCAGGCGTGGTAAACGAGCTTGCCGCCAGACTCGATGACGATCTCTTGCGACAACAGCTTCAAGCGCTCGGGGCAGACCGTCGGCGACCAGGTCACGACGCCGTGGTAGGCGGCGGTGCGTTGCGACCAGAACGCTGCCTTGTCGGCGTCCTGGCTGCCCCATTCGGCGGGGTCGGGGCCGGCCACGGCGTCGGCCGGCAGGCGGCTGAAGAGCTCGCTGGCAAAACCGCGGATGACCAACTCGCCCTGCCAATCGGTCATGCGGTCGATCCAGATCACCAGGCCGCCGGTCGACAGGCCGCCGAGGTGGTTGTAGCGCTCGAGCAGCACCACCTTCGCGCCCAGGCGCGCCGCGGCGACAGCTGCCGCAGTGCCCGACGGCCCGCCGCCGACGACCAGCACATCACATTCGCGGTAGACCGGAATCGAGCGCGCGGCTTCGAGGTGGTGGCCGTGGTCGGCGCGCGGCACCTTGGCATCACGCTCGAAGATATCGGCGCTGAGGATGCGCTCGTCGGAGCGGTTGATGGTTTTCATCGACAAGGGCGAAGCGGCAGCTCGACAGGCTTGGGCTGGGATGATGCGATTTTGGACATGGTGTCCAAAAAACGCAATCTCCGCTTTCCCGTTGCCAACCCATTGCCGACCCGCTGGCACCCGGCTGGCCGGGCGCGGCCGGCCCATCGTCCCAACCACTGGGCTGGTGTAGCCTTCTGCGATGAACATCCCATTCACCACCCTTGGCACCAGCAATCTGCGTGTCACCACCGTCTGCCTGGGCACGATGACCTTCGGCGAACAAGTCGGCCAGGCCGACGCGCACAAGATCCTGGACCGCGCTGTCGAGCGCGGCATCAACTTCATCGACACCGCCGAGATGTACGCGGTGCCGACGCGCCGCGAGACCTACGGCGCCACCGAATCGATCATCGGCGCATGGTTCGCGGCGCGCCCCGGCATGCGCGGCCGGGTCGTGCTGGCGAGCAAGGTCGCCGGCCCGGCGCGCGGGCTGGACTGGGTGCGCGGCGGCCAGACCGACCTGACGCCGGCGAATATCGTGCAGGCCTGCGACGACTCGCTGCGCCGGCTCAAGACCGACCACATCGACCTCTACCAGATCCACTGGCCGAACCGCAATACGCCGATCTTCGGATCGCCCTATTTCGACCCGACGCAGGACGGCGAATACAGCTCGACCCTAGACCAGCTCGGCGCGCTGGCCGGGCTCATCCAGGCCGGCAAGGTGGGCCATATCGGTTTGTCCAACGAGACCCCCTGGGGCCTGTGCGAGTTCATGCACGTCGCCGAAAAAACCGGGCTGCCGCGGGTGCAGTCGGTGCAGAACGCCTACGCGCTGGTCAACCGCGCGGTGGACAACGGGCTCGATGAAGCGATGCACCGCCATCGGGTGAGCCTGCTCGCGTATTCGCCGCTCGGCTTTGGCCTGCTGACCGGCAAGTACGACGCCGCGGGGTTGGCCGATGCAGCGCCTGAAGCTGGCCGCATGGGGCGTTTCGAGACCATGAAAAAGGGCCGTTGGGGGCGGCCGGAGACGGTGGCCGCGGCGCGCCGCTACAACCAACTGGCGCGTGAACATGGCCTCGCGCCGACGCAGATGGCGCTGGCTTTTTGCGCCGGCAATTGGCGCGTCGCGAGCACGATCATCGGTGTCACCTCGCTGGCCCAGCTGGATGAAAACCTCGACGCCTGGGGCACGACGCTGGCGCCGGAGTTGCTCAAGTTGATCGACGCGGTGCGCCGCGAGATCCGCGATCCGGCACATTGAGATGACGACCCCCACGCTTGTCGCTGCGCTCCTGCGCTGCCCCCCGAGGGGGCTTCAGGCTGCTTGGGGCGGCCCGGCGCTGGCCTGAGTCCCGTGGCGCGGGACAAAAAACATGTCAGCGAAACGCCGGCCACGCAGTGGTTGCGCGCCAACGGCATCAGCTTCAGCGAGCACCCGTACGACTATGTCGACAACGGTGGCACGGCCGAATCGGCGCGCCAGCTCGGCGTCGCTGAACATGCGGTGATCAAGACCCTGGTGATGCAGGACGACAAGGCGCAGCCGCTGGTCGTGCTGATGCACGGCGACCGCCAGGTGAGTACCAAGAACCTGGCGCGCGCGATCGGCGTCAAGTCCGTCGAGCCCTGCAAACCCGAGGTCGCGCAGCGGCACAGCGGTTATCTCGTCGGCGGCACCTCGCCGTTTGGTCTGCGCAAGCCGATGCCGGTTTTTGTCGAAGCGACTGTGCTGGAGCTGGACCGTATCCACATCAACGGCGGCCGCCGCGGGTATCTCGTCGGCATCGCGCCGGCGGTGCTGGTCGATCAACTGGGTGCCAGGCCGGTGCGCTGCGCGTTGTGAAGCGGGCCGGCGCGCATGCAAGCCCAGGCACGCCAGCGCACGCCCGCGACGCTTAAACTTCGAACATGCCGACGACCCTGATGCTCTACAGCCTGATCGCGGTGGCCACCGGCTACCTGATCGGCTCGCTGTCGTTTGCGGTCATCGTGAGCCGGCTCTTCGGCCTCGCCGACCCGCGCAGTTATGGCTCCAAAAACCCCGGCGCGACCAACGTGCTGCGCTCGGGCAGCAAAGCCGCGGCGCTGGTCACGCTGGCGCTGGACGCGCTCAAGGGGTATGTCCCGGTGTGGCTGGCGCTGTTGCTTGGGCCCCGATTCGGCTGGGGCGAAACCACGATCGCGCTGGTCGGCCTGGCGGCGTTTCTTGGCCACCTCTGGCCGGTGTTTTTCCGCTTCCGGGGGGGCAAGGGTGTGGCCACTGCGGCCGGGGTGCTGATGGCTGTGCAACCGGGCCTGGGGCTGGCCACGCTGCTGAGCTGGGTCATCATCGCCGCCTTCTCACGTTACTCGTCGCTGGCGTCGATCGTGGCGGCATTTTTTGCGCCGTTTTATCAGCTCCTGATCTGGGGCGTCGAGCCGGCCTTGCTGGCCATCGTGCCGATGTGCCTGCTGCTGGTCTGGCGCCACGAAGGCAATATCCGCAAGCTGCTGCAGGGCACCGAGAGCAAGCTGTTTTCAAAGTCGGCGCCGCTGCCGACAGCCGCTGTGTCGGCGCACAAACAGCCTGGCGATCACGGTCACCGAGGCCACCAAAACCACCGAGGCAAAGGACACCACTGACATGGTTCAACGATTTGACGTCGGCACGCGGCTTTCAGAGATGGCCGTGCACAACGGCGTCTGTTATCTCGCCGGCCAGGTTGCCGGCGATGCCACGCAGGACATCAGCGGCCAGACGCAGCAGGTGCTGGCCTCGATCGACGCGCTGCTGGCGCGCGCCGGCACTGACAAAAGCAAGCTGCTGATGTGCCAGATCTTCATCGCCGACCTGGCCGAGTTTGCGGCGATGAATGTGGTCTGGGACGCCTGGGTGCCAACCGGCAATGCGCCGCCACGCGCGACGGTGCAGGCCGCGCTGGCCAAGCCGCAATGGCGGGTCGAGATCGTCGCGACGGCGGCGCTCTGAGGCGATCACGATGAGCGACGACAAGGCCGGCATCGCCACCGCAACGGCCACCGCCACCGCCACCGCGCGCAAACCGGCGCCCTGGCTGGGCTTGGCCATCGTCGTCCTGATCGCCGCTTTTGCCAGCCAATGGTGGGCCGGGCGCCAGCATGCGCAGCTCGGGCGCCAGGTTGCTGCGCTTGCGCAGCCGGGCGACATCGAAATGCTGTCGTCCACGACCTGCGCGATCTGCGCTTCGGCACGCGCCTGGTTTCAAGCCAACGGCGTGCGCTTCGGTGAGTGTTTTATCGAAACCGATGCCGCCTGCGCCGCGCGCTTCGATGCCGCGCGATCACCCGGCACGCCGGTGATCGTGGTCCGTGGCGTCGCGCAGATCGGCTTCGACCCGCAGCGCCTGAAAGAGTCGCTTAGCCGACGGTCGTGAGGCCCAGCGCCGCCGGGTCGCCGCGGCCGCGCCGCAGCAGCACCGGTGCCGCGCCGGTCAGGTCGACCACCGTGGTCGGCGCCATCGGGCAGGCGCCGGCATCAACCACCGCTTGCAGCGATTTCTGAAATCGTTCGCGGATCTCATGCGGGTCGTTCATCGGCTCGCTCTCGCCGGGGGCGATCAGCGTTGTCGCCAGCAGCGGCTGGCCGAGCAGCGCGAGCAACTCCTGCGTGACGCGGTGTTCGGGCACCCGCAGCCCGATCGTGCGCCGCGACGGATGGCTCAACCGGCGTGGCACTTCCTTGGTCGCTTCGAGGATGAAGGTAAACGGCCCCGGCGTGCCCAGCTTGAGCAGCCGGTACTGGCGGTTGTCGACACGCGCGTAGGTGGCCAGCTCGCTGAGGTCGCGACAGAGCAGCGTCAAATGGTGTTTGTCGTCGACCTGGCGCAAGCGGCGCAGCGCATTGGCAGCGTCCTTGTCGTCGAGATGGCAGACCAGCGCGTAGCTCGAATCGGTGGGCACCGCGGCGATGCCGCCGGCATGCAGGATCTGCGCCGCCTGCTTCAACAGCCGCGGCTGCGGGTTCTCGGGGTGGACTTCAAAGTACTGTGACACCCGCACATTGTCCGATGTCGCTGCAACGGCCGGCCGACCGCTGAGCAGACCATGACGCCGACCGCGACGCCGACCGCGACAGCGCTGCCACAAAGCACCCCGCTGCGCTATGCTTTGTCGCATGAAACTCATCACCCGCTGGTTGCTGTTGGCCGCTGCGCTGTTGCTGGTGGCCAATCTGTATGCCGGGGTCAGCGTCACGGGCTTCGGCACGGCGATGATCGCTGCGCTCGTCATCGGCCTGTTCAATACGCTGGTGCGGCCGATCCTGGTGCTGCTGACGCTGCCGGTGACGCTGATCACGCTTGGCCTGTTCCTGTTTGTGATCAACGCGCTGATGTTCTGGGCCGCGGCCTCGGTGCTCGACGGCTTCAACGTCACCGGCTTTGCCGCCGCGCTGATCGGCTCGGTGCTCTACAGCCTGTGTGCGATGGTCGTCGACGTCGCGATCGAGCGCCTGTTCAACGGCCGCGCGCCGGCTTGAGGCTGACGCTTTGCGCCGCAGCGTTGACGCGCCCGTGCAGCTGACGCGCCGCGGCCTGCTGGGCAGCGCCGCGGCCTGGCTCGCGGCTGGCACGGCGGGTGTCGCGGGTGTCACAGGTGTTGCCCAGGCCGCCGAAGCCCTGCCGATCTTCGACGCCCATCTGCACTACAGCCACGACGCCTGGGAACTGGTGCCGCCCAAACAGGCGGTGCAGTTGCTGCGCGCCGCCGGCCTGCGCGGCGCGCTGGTGTCGTCGTCCAACGACGAAGGCACGCAGATGCTGCTGCGCGAGGCGCCGGACTTGATCGTGCCCGAACTGCGCCCCTACCGCACCCGCGGCGAAATCAGCAGCTGGGTGCGTGACGACAGCGTGCTGCGCTACCTAGAAGAGCGGCTCGCCAAATACCGCTACGCCGGCATCGGCGAGTTCCATCTTTTTGGCGCCGATGCCGAGCTGCCGGTGCCCCGGCGCATGGTCGCGCTGGCCCGTGAACATGGCCTGCTGCTGCACGCCCATTCGGATGTCGATGCTGTCGATCGCCTGTTCACGCAGTGGCGCGAAGCGCGTGTGCTGTGGGCCCATTCGGGTTTTGAGCGGCCCGAAAAAGTGCGCGAAACGCTGCGCCGCCATCCGCGCCTGTGGTGTGACCTGGCCTACCGCAACGACCAGGCCACGTCGGGTGTCAGCGGCACCAAGGTCGACGCTGCCTGGCGCGAGGCGTTCACCGAATTCCCCGACCGTTTTATGGTCGGCACCGACACCTTCACCCCCGAGCGCTGGCACTACGTCGGCGCGCATGCACGCGGCGCGCGCGAGTGGCTGGCCGACCTGCCGCCAGCGCTGGCCGAGCGCATCGCCTGGCGCAATGCCGAAGCACTGCTGCGGCCGGCGCCGGCGCGCTGAGCATTTTTGCTTCAAGCGCAATGACGACCGGCCTGTGCGCGACGGCAGCGGCCCAGCGTGCCGCCAGCATGGCCACCACGGTCCTGCTGCTGACCTCGGTCAACGCGACGGCCGACTGTGGTGAGGCGCTCGACGCCAAGCTGCGCCTGCGCATCGACGGGGACGCCGGTGCCGGTGCCAGCACCAGCACCAGCACCAGCACCAGCGCCAGCGCCAGCGCCAGCGCCAGCGCCAGCGCCAGCGCCAGCGCCCGCGCCAGCGCCCGCGCCCGCCGCGTCGTGCTGGTCTTCGTGCCGCGCCCGGCGCCGCTGGTCGTGGGCCGGCATTTTGAGATTGATGTGGTGGTCTGTGGCGATGCCGATCTGGTCGGTGTCGACGCCGAGATGCCGGCGCACCGGCATGGCATGAACTACCGCACCAGCGTGCAGCCGGCCGGCGACGGCCGCTATCTTGTCCAGGGCCTGATGTTCCACATGCCCGGGCAATGGCGCTACCAGTTCACCCTGGCCGCCGGTGGCCGGCGGCTGTTGCTGACGCAAGACGTCGAGCTGCGGTGAGCAGGCTGACGGCGCGGCTGCGGCGGTGCGTGCTGCCGCTGGTTTGTTTGGTTATGCAGCCGCTTGTGCAGCCGCTTGGGGCTGCGCCTGCCGAGCCGGTTGCGCCGATCCTGTCAGCCGAGGTGCAGCGGCGGATCATTCAACATGGCCCCTGGCCGCCGTCACTTTCATCCGCACCGGCAGCCGACGCCGGCAATCGTTTCTCGGGCCGGCCGGCGGCGATCGCGCTGGGTGAACGCCTGTTTTTTGACCCCCGCCTGGCCGCCACCGGCAGCCTCGCCTGCGCGAGCTGCCATGTGCCGGCACTGGCGTTCACCGACGGCCGGGCGAAATCTTTCGGCCGCGTCGAGGTCGACCGCAATGCGCCGTCGTTGTGGAACGCCGCCCAAGGCCGCTGGTTCGGCTGGGACGGCGCTGCCGACAGCCTGTGGTCGCAGGCAATCCGCGCGCTGGTCGATGAGCGCGAGATGGCTTCCAGCGGCGCGCATCTGCGCCGCACCATTGCCGGTGACGCCGCGCTGGCCGCCTGCTGGCGGCGCGCGGTCGGCAACCTCGGCGCCGACGAGGCGGTGCTCGTCAACGCCGCCAAAGCCATCGCCGCCTGGGTCGCCACCCAGATTTCGCCGCGCACGCCGTTCGACGATTTTCGCGATGCGCTGCTGCGTGGTGACCGCCTCGCGGCCGCCCGCTACCCGGCCGCCGCGCAGCGTGGTGCGGCGCTGTTTGTCGGCCGTGGCCGCTGCCATTTTTGCCATGCCGGGCCGTTGTTCAGCAACGGCGAGTTTGCCGATACCGGCCTGCCACATTTTGTGCGCCCGGGGATTGTCGACCCCGGCCGGCAGGGCGGCATCGAGGCGCTGCTTGCGAGCCGGTATTCGCTGCTCTCGGCCTGGGCCGATGTGCCGCTGGACAGCACCAAGACCCGCCATGTGCAGGCCACGCACCGCAACTTTGGCGAGTTCAAGGTGCCCTCGCTGCGCGGTGTCGGGTTGACCGCGCCGTATATGCACAACGGCAGCTTGGTGACGCTGGACGATGTGCTGCACCACTACTCACAACTCAACATCGAACGGCTGCATGCCGACGGCGAACAAATCCTCGAGCCGCTGCACCTGGGCGCTGGCGAACATCGCGACCTGCTGGCTTTTTTGCAGTCGCTGTCGCCGACCACGGTAGCCACCACGGCGCCAGCGCCCGTGATGGTGGCGAAGCGCTCAGCCAGCGCCGGGCAGCACGGCTGCCGGCCGCCGCCGCGCGGCCAAAGCCGCGACACAAAGCGCCCAGCACAACCAGACTGACCACAGCGTGTGGCTCGGGTAGTGCGCGCCACGAACGAGCTGCGCCCAGCCGAAGGCCCCGCCGACGAGCACCACGCCCACCAGCCACCAGCGCGCGGCAGTTGGGCGGTGGTCGCGCCAAAGAAAGTAGATCGCAAAAAAAGCAAAAGCGGCGACTGCATGGCCGGAAGGAAAACAATGCCCCGGGCCACCGTCAACCACGCCCCATTGCCAATGCCCGACATACCGCGCGACGCCGCCAAACTCAGCCAGGTCCCAGGGGCAGCTCGTCGCGCTCAGGCGTTTGATCGATGGCACCAGCAGCACGCCGGCCAGCAGCACACCGATCCAGCGTGCGCGGGTGGCCCGGCTCGGGCCGGCAAGCAGCGGCCGCATCGCATCGACGATCAGCAACAGCAGCAGCCCCCAAGCCAGCCAACGCCCGCCTTCGTGCAGCAGCGTGCGCGTGAACCAGATATCGCGCCACTCGAACCCGGCGCGGCTGCCGACGCTGCGCATCACCGTCAGGTCGGTGCCGCTGGCATCCCAGGCCAGCAGCAGCAACAGGGCGACGAGGGTGACCAGCAGGTCGCTGCGGCGCAGGCCGGTGCCGGCAGGCTGCGCTTTCATCTGCTGGCGGCCTGCGCGGCAGTCGACGCGGAGGATGCAACCGCGGCGACGGCAGCGACGGCAGCGACGGCAGCAACCGCAGCCGGCTGCGCGCTGCGAACACCTTGGCGGCAGCCTTGCGCCAGATCCCAGTCGGCGGCATACAGCATGGTGCGCACATCGAACATGCCAAGCATGGTGTGGAACAGATGGTCGTGGCTGGCGGGCTGCGTGGCGCGGCGCTGCAGGCAGGCGGTGTCGACGCCCAGTGCAGCGCTGGCGCTGGCAGAAAACCAGACCAGCATCGGCACCTGCTTTTGCACGTCGGGAGCGATGGCATACGGGATGCCGTGCAGGTAGAGGTTGTTTTCGCCCAGCGATTCGCCATGGTCGGAGACGTAGAGCAGCACCGAGTCGACCTGCGTCGCCTGCGCCTGCAGCTTGGCGATCAGGCTGCCCAGCAGGTGGTCGGTATAGAGCAGCGCGTTGTCGTAGGCGTTGACGATCTGCGCGCGGCTGCACAGGTGCAGATCGTCGGATTCGCAGGCCGGCAAAAAACGCTTGAAGGCCGGCGGATAACGTTTGTAGTACGACGGCCCGTGGTTGCCGAGCTGGTGCAACACGAGCAGCTGCGCCGGCGCACCCGCGCTGCGTTTGCTGGCGGTGTCGCTGGCATCGCTGGCGACACGTGCGATGCGTTCATCCAGCCGGTGCAGCAGTCCTTCGTCCAGGCAGCGCCCGGCCTCGCACAGCCCGGGCGGATTCAGGGTGCTGACCTGGTCCTGCGGCAGGCCTGCGCAGACCCCCTTGCAGCCGGACTGGTTGTCGCGCCAAAACACGCCGACGCCGGCCCGCGCGAGGACATGCAGCAGCGATTCCTGGCCGCGAATGCGCGCCTCGTCGTAGTCGCGCCGGCCGACCGGCGCAAACATGCACGGCAGCGAGACTTCGGTATTCGTGCCGCAGGCGGTGACCTGCGCGAAGTTGATCACCGGCAGCCGCGCAAGCTCGGGTGTCGTCTGGCGCAGATAACCGCTGAGGCCCCAGTTCGCGGCGCGCGCGGTTTCGCCAATCACCATGACCACCAGCAGCGGCTTTTTGCGCGCCGCCGCGGCCGGCCCCGGTGTGGCGTCCAGCCCGATCGGCTGGCGCGGCGCGGCGGCCGATCGGGCGTCGCCGGCGAGCACCGCGCCGAGCGACCAGACGACATTCGCCGGTGTGATCAGGTAGCGCATTTCCCTGTGGTTGCGCATCAGCGACGACAGCGGCTGGTAGATCGCGACGATGCAGGCGACGAGCACGCCGCTGGCCAGCAGCAGCGCGCCCACGCGCATCAGGCCGGCCCGTGCCCAGGGCCGGTTGACGATGCGCACCCGCCACAGCAGCAGCAGTGGCAGCACCGCGTAGACCAGCAGATGCGGCAGCAGCGACCAGGCAAACAACTCGCGCGCTTCGGTCAGGTCGGTGCGCAGCACGTTGCGCAGCATCGATGGGTCGAGGTAGACGCCGTAGCGCTGCATGAAGTGGCTGGCAAAGGCCGCGGTCACGATCAGCACCGCCACCAGCGGCTTGACCGTCCAGCGGTTGCCGACCAGCGCCAGCAGAAAAAAGTGCAGCGCGAGCAGCGCCGTGCCCAGGGCCAGGGCAAAACCCAGGTTGGTCGGCTCGACCAGCGCCCGCTCGCCAAAGGCGGCGCCAAAAAAGGCGCGGTTTGCACTGAGCAGCCAGAACAGGCTGGTGGCCAGCAACAACTGCTCCACCGTGGCGGGGACCGTAAAACGGTCCGCGCTGCCAGCGGAGGCCGTCACCGGCCGTGTCGATGACCGAGACGATTGCATGAAGCGAGGATTACAGCGCCGCAAGCTGAAGTGGGGCTGAATCCGCCGGCGGCGCGGGATACTGGGGTCCCGAACTGCACCAAACCCGAACCCGGCCCGACCAAGACCCCGGACCAGACCACCCAATCGCATGCGCCTGTTGCTGATCGAAGACGACGAGATCCTCGGCGAAGGGCTGCACGACTACCTTCACGCCGATGGCCATGCTGTCGAATGGTGTCGTGACCTGGCCCAGGCGGACAACCTCTGCGGCGATCCGTTCGACGCCTGGCTGGTCGACTGGCAGTTGCCCGACGGCTCGGGCCTGGACTGGCTGAGCCGCCGCCGCGCCGCAGATGACACCACGCCGGCCTTGATGCTCACCGCACGCGACCTGCTCGCCGACCGCCTGCGCGGCCTTGACGGTGGCGCCGACGACTACCTGGTCAAACCCTTTGCGCCCGAAGAACTTGCCGCGCGATTGCGTGCGGTCTGCCGGCGCAGCGCCGGGGGTGCCGGCGCGGCGCTGCACTTTGGCGGTGTGACGGTGAATCTGGCCGAGCGCAGTGCCAACCTCGACGGCCGGCGGGCCGACCTGACGGCGCGCGAATGGGCGGTGCTCGAAGCCCTGGTACTGCGCGCCGGGCGCATCGTGCCCAAGGACGATCTTGAGCGCTTGATGCTCGGCGACAGCGCCGAGGTCGCCAGCAATGCGCTTGAGGTGCATATCTCCAGCCTGCGCCGCAAGCTCGGCCGCGAGTTGGTGCAGACGGTGCGCGGGCTGGGCTATCGGCTGGCCGAACGCCGGGTGCTGCCACGATGAAACAGCGCCTGCCGTCGATCGCGACGCGGCTGTCGCGGGCGCTGCTCGGCTGGTCCCTGATCTGCGCCGTGGCGGTCTCGGGCATGGTCTGGATCGGTGTGCGCGAAGAGGTCGTCGAGCTGCTCGACGACACCCTGCGGGCATCGGCCGAGGCCCTGGTGGGGCCGCTGGCGCAATCGCTGCGATCCGGTGCAAGTGCAGATACCAGCGCGCCGGTGCCTGCCGACAAAAACGGGGCGCGGTCGATGCTGCCCCCGCCCAGCGGCCGCTTCGCATGGCAGGTCGTGCGCCATGGCGCCGATGGCGTGGCGCAGCAGCTGTTGGCCTCGGAGGGTGCGCCAGCGCAGCCCTTGCGCGCAACGCCGACGGCAGGCTTCAGCGACAGCGCGCGCTGGCGGGTTTTTGGTGCGCCGATGGGGCAGGGCGGGCAGATCCTGTACGTCGCGCAGACGATGGACGAGCGCCGCGAGGCGCAGCTTGAAGTGGCGCTCAGCGGCGCGCTGGCGACGCTGGCGGTGGCGCTGCTGGCGCACCTGTGGCTGCGCGCTCGGCTGCGCCACGAACTGGCACCGCTGCAAGCCTTGGCCGACCGGCTGGCGCGGCACGAGCCGCTCGACGCTGGCAGCACGCTGGGTGACGCCGACCGCGACGAACTGCAGCCGGTGCACCAGGCCATCGACACGCTGGCGCGACGGCTGCGCCAGCGCATCGACCGCGAGCGTGCTTTCACCGGCCATGCCGCGCACGCGCTGCGCACGCCGCTGGCCGGCATCGATGCCCAGCTCGCGGTCGCGCTGCGCGAAGCGCCGGCTGCGCTGCAACCGCGCTTGCAGCGGGTGCGGTCGGCGGCTGGCCGGCTGCAAAGGGTGGTCACCGCGGTGCTGGCGATGTTCCGCAGCGGCGTCGAGCCGGCGCGTGTGGCGATCGACCTGGCCGCGCTGGTGGCGCGCCTGCCGGTGCCGGGGCTGTTGATCGAGGTCGAGGCCACGCAGCCGGTGCAGGCCGATCCGGACCTCGTCACCGCCGCGCTGCTGAACCTGTTTGACAACGCGCTGCGCCATGGCGCCAGCGCCTTGTCGATGTCTACCCCTGGACCTGATGTGCTGCTGCTGCACGACGACGGCCCGGGGGTTGACGCCGATCGGCGCGTCGCGTTGCAAGCCGCCCTCGACGCACCGGGCGATGCAGGTGCCGATGGCAGCATTGTTGGTCTTGGTCTTGGTCTTGGCCTCGGCCTGCAACTCGCCGCGCTGGTGGCGCGTGCGCACGGCGGGCGCATCGACCTGCCCGCGGTGACGCAGGGTTTTGCCGTGCGGATCAGCCTGCGCGGTGAACCCGGTCCTGCAGCGCCGCCCAGACCGGCGTGAGCCGCCCGGGCAGGTCGGGCAGGGTGCCCAGGTCGGTGTGGCTTTCGCCGGGGGCGTGGAAGTCGCTGCCGCGCGAAGCCAGCAACTCGAACTCGGCCGCGGTATCGGCGTAGCGGATCTGGTCGCCCGCGCTGTGGCTGCCGGTGATGACTTCGACACCGCGCCCGCCATGGCCGACAAACTCGGTGAAAAAAGCGTACTCCTCGGTCGGCGAAAACTTGTAGCGGCCGGGGTGGGCAATCACCGCGATGCCGCCGGCCTGCGCGATCCAGCGCACCGCGTCGCCCAGGCGTGCCCAGCGGTGGGCCACGAAGCCGGGTTTGCCTTCGACCAAAAAGCGCCGGAAGACTTCACCGGTATCGCGGCAGACACCGGATTCGACGAGGTGCCGCGCGAAGTGCGTGCGTGAGATCAGCTCAGGGTTGCTCACATACTTGAGCGCGCCTTCGTAGGCGCCGCGGATGCCGACCTGGGCCAGCCCGGCGGCCATCTCCTGCGCCCGCTCGGCGCGCCCGCCGCGGGTGGCTGCCAGGCCTTGCACCAGCGCGGCATCGTCGTGGTCAAAGCCGAGGCCGACGATATGCACCGTGGTGCCGGCGAAGGTGACCGAGATCTCGCAGCCGGTCAGGTAGTCCAGCCCGAGTTGATGCGCCGCGGCCATCGCGCGGGTCTGGCCGCCGATCTCGTCGTGGTCGGTCAGCGCCCAGAGTTCGACGCCGTTGTGTTTGGCGCGCGCCGCCAGGGCTTCGGGTTGCAGGGTGCCGTCGGAGACGACGGAGTGGCAATGCAGGTCGGCGTTGAGCAGGTTCACTCAAGGATTGTACGAAGGGGTGGCCTGCCCCCCGCGAATGCAGGGTTGTGCAGTCGCCGTGCGAGGACTTCACTGTGCACAAGCGGCGCTTGCATCAGGCGGCACCGCAGCGTCCGGGTTCAACCAAGGAGACCATCCGATGAAGATCCGCCACACCCTCGCAGCCGCCGCGCTGCTGGCCAGCCAGGCGAGCCACGCCGCGCTGGTCACCGACCCCGACGATGCGCGCAACTGGCAGGGCGCCACGGTGGGCACCTTCGCCGAGCTGTACTACGGCAGCAATACCCTGGCCAACCGGCAACTCGTGGTCACCAATCAACTGCTCGACGACGGCATCTTCAGCACCACCGGTTATGTGTCCGCGGCCCTTGTTCTTGGCGGTGGCGGCTGCCTCGGAACATCGACCGATCTGACCGGAACCGGCGACTACGGCTACGTTTGTGATGGCGTCTCCGCCGCAGCCTATGGCAGCTCGATCGACAACACCTGGTTCCAGAGCAGCGGCACCGTCGGCGAGACCGTATTCGACCTCGGTTTCCAGGCCACCAAGGCGGCCGTTTTCCCGTCGATCGACCATGGTCCGATCCCGCAGGAGGCGATCGAGTCGACGGTCTATCTGTCGAACGATCAAGTCACCTGGACGCAGGCCGTCGTGCAACGGGTGTGGCTTGAGGGCTTCCATCCGACCCTGGGCATCCTCTGGGACGGATTCACCTACGCGGTGGGCACCGGCACGGCGGCCACCTTCCGCTACGCGTCGATCATCCACGGTGGCCCGGGTGCGTTGCTCGACGACGGTGACGACGAGATCAACGGCATCATGGGTTTGCGTGGCGATTTCACGCCACCGCCGATCCCCGAGCCGGGCACCGGGGCATTGATGGCGATGGGCCTGGCCGGGCTGGCGGGCCTGGGTATTGCACGCCGTCGCACCCCGCGCTGAACCACGCGCTGAGCACGGCGCAAGACTGACGCTGCGGCCTTCAGCGCTGCAGCGTCAGGGTCTCGTCGCAGCGCGCGGCCAGCGCCGCATCGTGCGTGACGACGATAAAGGCGGTGCCCTGTTCGGCGGCACGCTGCATCATCAACTCGAACACGCTCGTCGCGGTCGCGCGGTCGAGGTTGCCGGTGGGCTCGTCGGCGAGCACGCAGGCGGGTTTGCTGACCAGCGCACGCGCGATCGCGACACGCTGCCGCTCACCGCCCGACAACTGCGCCGGATGGTGTGCAGCGCGGTCGGCCAAGCCGACGCGGGCCAGCATCTCTTGCGCGGCAGCGCGTGCGTCGGTAACCGATTCACGCCGGATGCGCAGCGGCATCGCGACATTGTCGAGCGCGCTGAATTCGGGCAGCAGGTGGTGGAACTGGTAGACGAAACCCAGGTGCTGATTGCGCCAACGGCCCTGCTCGGTGGCGCTCATCGTCGCAAAGTCGCGGCCCATCAGTTCGACCCGGCCTGAGGTGGGTGCGTCCAACCCGCCCAGCAGGTGCAGCAGGGTGCTCTTGCCCGAGCCCGAAGCGCCCACCACCGCCAGCGTCTGGCCGCGCTCGATGCTGAGGCTGACACCGCGCAGCACCGTCACGTCCAGCGCATCG
>JANOKR010000070.1:0-11787 GCA_031419315.1 Betaproteobacteria bacterium | reverse complement strand
AATGTAAATTTCTGATCGTGCAAAATACTTTCGGCCAGCCATTCGGCTCCTAGAGCGATCGCCAAGCCGCAGACCAGACCAATTCCCAGTTGCAGTTTGAGCGCAGTTGCAATTTGTTGGTGGCGACTCCGAATATCATTCTCGGGCTGCGACGTCCAGCGCACCACCCCATTATTGACGCCACTGGATATGATGCCAAACATCAGGTTTGCAAAGAGCAGAAACTGCCCAAGCACGCCGATACCAGCCGGACCAAGATATACCGAAGTTATCTTGATACTGACAAATGCACAAACCAATGCCGTTGCCGACTGAACGGCGCTCAGGACGACGGCCTTTTGCAGGCTCACGAGCAGCTTTCCCGACGCTGCTTGGCAACGAGCCGGGCAGCGACATCTTCGAGGATCGAAGCCGCCACTTCCACGCCATGGTGTCGCTCAAAGTGGCCGCGAACGACTTCGCTCTGTGCATTCCACGCGGCGGCCGACCCCAGCAGCGATTCAATCTGTCTGACCATCGCATCGACGTCGGTCGCAACGCAGGCAACAGCGCGCCCCTGGTGAACCATTTGCGGATCGAAAAACGAGACCGTCGGCATACCTCTCGACCAGGCCTGAAGGAAGGTGTTTGGAAATCCCTCGAAGCTGCTCGTGTTCAACAGCATCGAGCCGCGGTCGAAATGAGGTTCGATTGCGGAAAATGGTACCGGGCCGCGGAAATCAACATTACCCAGCGCATTGGCCTGACGCTGAATGGTTTGATAGTAGGTCCGGTCAGCGGCACCTGGACCACCGATCATCACAAAGCGCCGTCCTGGCATGCGCTCGGCAACCTGCAGCAAGAGCTCAGGGCGCTTGTAGTCGCGCACGGTGCCAACCCACAGGATAGGACCGTCAAGCTGCGCTGGCGCGCCGTTGAGGTGGTAGCAGCTCGGGACCGTGACGCCTTCGCGGCCAAAGCGGTCATCGCACCAAAGGCGCTGCCGCTCGGTCTGCACAACAACAGCATCAGCCCGTCTCAGACCGTATCGACATATCGCGCGGTCGCGGGCAAAACGAACGAGGCCCAGTTTCGGATCGAAGTCCTGGTCGCTCGCTGCGGCGAAGATGAACCTGCGATCGTGCCTGCGCACAAAGGCTGCGACGATGCCCGTCAAGGCGCCGGCGCCACGTTGGTAGTAAAAATCGGCATCCGCCTCCTTCATGGCCGACCATGTCGATGTCAGTCGCGGATGAACGAAGCGCAGCACCGGGACGCCGGCGCTTGGATGATGGGAATTCAAGACGGTGACACCGTTCGCGTCGCCGCCGTGCCGTTGGCCAAAGTCCATCGTCACCATAGACACCCGGTGCCCGCGCCTGGCCAGTTCTGGCGCGAGGAAGGATTGCTGGACCTCGGCCCCACCAACAAATGGCACCGATGGATCACGGGCCAATGCCGCGTATCCGTAAGGAGAGACGAAACAGAAGCGGAACTTGGCGCCCACTAGGCCATCCTTGCCACGACGGAGGGTCGGCAAAGTCGTTCGTAGACCGAGAGCATGGACTGCGCGCTGGCGAAGATGGTCGCATTCTTCTCGACCCAACGACGCTGGGCGGCGCTGACGTCTATCCGCTCGGCAACGCAGCGCTCGATTGCAAGCGCCAGATCGACCGGATCGCGGCTGCCCACAACTTGCCAGGCGAAAGGAAGGATCCGACGCACGTCGGAGTAGTCCGTGCTCGCCACTGGCGTGCCGCAGGCCATCGCTTCGAGTACGACGTTCGGAAAGCCCTCGCGCGCCGAGGTCACGAGCAACGCGTCGCAGGAAGACATGAGTTCCGGCACATCGTGCCGCCGTCCGACAAAGGCGACATGATCCTTCAGCCCGAGACGTTCAAACTCACGCATCACGGTGGCCTTGTAGTCGCCCGCGGTGAAGTCTGTCGGGTCGTCGAACTGCGCGTCCCCGATACAGATGAAGCGCAGCGAAGGGTCGCGATCGACGGCCTCGCGCGCGGTCCTCAGGGCGAGCGGGTAGTCCTTGGGCGGGCGGATCGATCCGACGACGCAGACACGCTTTAGCTCGTTCCCCGGCCAGATCTGGTGCGCCGCCGTGGACGCCGTCGCGAGCCGCGCGTCGATCTCGGTCAGATCGATGCCGTTATAGATCACATGAACCCGATCACGAGGCAGGCGATGCATGGCCGCGGCAAAGCTTGCCCCGGCGTGCGAGTTGGCAACGATTCCTTCGGTCAGGTTGCGGGTGAGCCAGTACGCCAGCCGGCGAATCGGCTTTTGGCGATAGGCATTGCTGCGTTCCGATCCGATGACCGGGAGTCCCAAGCCGATGGCCGCAATGCGCGAGTACAGATCAGCGTCGAAGAGGAAGCTGTGGATCACGTCGGGCTTCCACGCGTTGATGTGCCGCCGAAGTCGCAGCAGCACCGCCGGATCCAGGCGCATCCGCTTCTGGTCAGCAACAACTTCTACCGACGAGCCGGCGAGCTCATCGGAACGTATTAGCAAATCATTGAGCGTGTAGATGGATACCGAGTGACCCTGGCGCGAAAACTCGCGCGCCAGGAGCACCACCTGACGTTCGGCACCGCCTATGCCGAGTCCACTGACGACGAATTGAATCTTCATGGTTGAAGCCACTGCAGTCAATTTTGGAAATGTTTTGGCCAACTAGGCCAAAGCAACGGATTCCGTCGGGGCCAGTCGCGAAGCCCACGCCCTGCCGAACATCACGCCGACTACGATGACCCCATCAAACGCTGCCGCAGGACCGGGTCGACGCTGGCCATCAGCGCCTCGGCAAACTCCAGATGGGTCGCAAATGACGCAGCGCTGTCGGCCGACAAGCTGGACAAGCGGATCAGGTAGCCGTCGGGAATCTGCCCGACTGCGGCATAACGAAGTTGAACCAGTTCACGTTCGACATACGACATCGCCGCATAGTCGCCCATCGTGAACCAATAGGTCACCGGCTCGACGCGCGGCCCCTGTGACGCGACCATGCGCGCCGACGGCACCTGCTTGCCGGCGATGGTCAGCGGCAGGCGCTGCAGGTCGGCGATGCGGAAGCCCTGGGCGCGGTAGCAGACTTCTTGCCGGTGCGCGCGCATCTGCTGGTTCTGCCGCGACCCGTAGGTGATCGACATCATCACGCGCTGGCCCTTGGCGTTGATGTAGGTGCGGCTGACGACCTGGTCGTAGATCTGGCTCATCACCGCGGCCTGGTCGGGCGACGGCGGGATCGGCACCACGCTGGGGTCGACGGTCCAGCCCTTGAAGGCTTTCGGCAGCGCCTACTCCAGCTCGAAGCCCGGCCGCGAATCAGACAGCAACTTGGTCGGCACCGCGACCACGCTCATCGCGCCGGTGGTCAACATGAGGGCCAGCGCCGCGGCAGCGCGGATCACGGTGCGTCGCATGGTCAGGCCACCTTCTGTTTCGGGAAAAAGACGTTCAGCGCCGCATCGATCATGAACATCAGCACCATCGCAACCGCGAACAAAACCATGCCGGCAGCGCCATGCACAACGCCCTGCCCGGCCTCGTCACCAAAGTGATAGGTCACGAGGATGAGCACCAGCACGCGGATGACGTTGGCGACAAAAGCCATCGGGACGATCAGGATCGCCAGCAGCACATTGCGCAGCCGAGACGTGTGGCCGACGATGTTCATGTACAGCAGGCCGAGCGCTTCGAGCGTGAACATCGAGTTCAGCCCGGCGCAGGCATCGGCAACGAGCAACTGGTACTGGCCGATCTTCAGGATCACGCCGGTGCGGGCAATCGGATAACCCACCGCGTACAAGAGTTGCTCGGCGACCCACGACACCGCCTGCTTCAGCGGCTGGGTGAGCACGTCGACCACCGGCCCGGGCAGGGGCACCGCAAAGAGCAGGAAGAAGATCGGGAACGCGGCCACCTTGACGGTGCCCCATCCGAAGACCGATGCGAGCAGGCCGACCACGATCGGCAGGATCGCGCCCATCTCGAAAGTGACGATGTTCTGCAGCCGCCCGACAAAATAAAGCAGCAGGCCGCCGATGACCCACAACCAGCCCCAGATCAACGATGGCGACGCCACTGCGGCCGCCGCGATCAGCCGATCGCGCCGCTGCCAGAGCAGCCACAGCGCGACCGCGATGATGATCGGGCCATGGCCCTGCTCGTCGGTGGTCCACACGGTCTTGGAGAGCTTCCAGAACACCGGCGCGAAGAGCACCGCCAGCCCGATCGCCAACAGGCCGGCGGGCATCCAGCTGCGCAGGTCAAATCGCGGCCCGGGCACGGACGGCGGCGTCATCGTGCTGCTCATGCTTCGGGTCAGTAGTCGTTCATCACAACACCGGCCAGTTTGGCCGGCGTGCCGGCCAGCGCGGCGGTCAGGTCCTGGATCGCGCCGATTTGGGTTCGGTTCTTGCGCGCGATCATCAGCGCGGCACCGCAGCGCGAAGCGATCACCGACGCATCGGCACCGTAGATCATGGCCGGGGTGTCGACGATGACATGGTCGAACTTATGGGTCAGCTCACGCAGCAGCAAACCGAACGCCGGGCGCTCGACGAGCTCCACCGGGTTCGGCGGCGTGATGCCGACCGGCAGCACAAACAAGCTCGGCACACCAGGCACCTGCTGCACGATGCGCGATTCGGCACGGCCGGACAGGATGCCCGACAGGCCAGAGTTGTTCGGCAGCCCGAAGACCTCGTGCTGGCGCGGGCCGCGCATATCAGCGTCAACGAGCAAGGTGCGCCCACCGAGCTGGGCCAGCGTCACGGCCAGGTTCGCGGCGAAGAAGGTCTTGCCGTCTTGCGCATCGGGGCTGATCACGGCCAGTGCAGGGCGCCGGCCGTCGACCTCGTTGAAGACCCGCACCATGACCTGGCTGCGGATGCCGCGGAAGGCTTCTGACTGCACCGAAAACGGTGCATTCAGGGTCACCAGTTCGGGGTTGGCCTTGCGCTTTTCTTCTGGCGCATAGGGGTAGTGGAATTGCTGCGCGAGCGCAAACAGCACATCGTCGGCGCTGGCATAACCCAGCGCGATCGCGGCCTCGCCGAAACGCACACCGTTTTTGCGCTGGTAGTCGAGGATCGACTCGACCTGCTCGGCAGACAGGTTGCGTGTTTCGCTGATGATCGAGCCGATGGAGCGTGCGTCTTCGGCGCTCGGTGTCGCCGCCGGCGCGGGCTCGTCGGCAGCACGGCTGGCGGCGGGGTCGAAGGTCGTGGAGTCGCGGAACTTGGCCATCTGGTCATCCCCTGTTCGGTGCGGGCAGGCTGGCCACAATGCGCTGCTGCATCAACGACACACGCTGGCGACCCAGCAGGCGTTTGGCGTCTGGCCGCGGCAACATGCCAAGCACCGGCAGTCCGACTGCGGCGTCGAGATCGTCGACCACACGCACACGGCGGTCGAGCATTTCGAGCGCAAGAGCGGCGCCGATCGCCAACGCGATGCCGATCACCAGCGAGAGCATCGAGTTCGTGAACACGCGGGGCCCCGAGGGCTGCATCGGCGGGCTCGCCTCGGTGAGCACATGCACGTTGGACTGAGTGGATTGGCTTTCCAGGCTGGTCTGTGTCAGGCGTCCAAGCAGGGCTTCATACGCACGTTGCGCACTTTCGACGTCACGCTGCAAGACCGCACCTTCGTCGCGCACCGCCTTGAGCTTGAGCACCTTGGCGCGCTGTGACTCAAGCGATGTCCGCAGATTGCCTTCACGCTGGCGATTGATATTGGCAGTCACACCAACACCTCCCGTCACGCGCTGGGTTTCGCTTTCCAGACGTTCGCGCACCGAGTTGATATTCGCCTTTGCCTCGGCGACCTGAGGATGGTTTTCACCGAGCCGGGCGCCGAGTTCCTGCAGCCGCGCCTCCGAGCGTGAGAGGTCAGCCTTCAAGCCGCTGATGAGCGGGTTGTTCAACACCTCTTGCATGCGCTCTGCCGACGCCCCCTGGGCCTGCGCCTGCCGGCTGCCAGACTCCGAAGACACGGCCTGAATCCCGACCAGCTGAGACGACAACTCGTTCAGCCGCGTATTCTCGATGTCGAGCCGCTCGTCGTTGGCGATGATGCCCTTGGTCCGTTGAAAATCCGACAGCCGAGACTGCGCGCCCTCGAAGCGCTCACGCGCTTCTTTTGAGCGCGCATCGAAAAACGCCAGGTACTGCTTCGCCGGGTCGACCCGGAGATCCAACGTCGTATCGAGATACGCCTTCACGAAGGCATTCGCCAGCGCTGCCGCGAAGCGCGGATCGGGTGACTTGTAGGTCAACGTAATGACACTGCTTTCGCGCGATGGCTTGACGTCCAGGTTCTTCTGGAACGATTCGCTCAGCCATTGCTCGATGCTGCCCTGCCCGTCGGTCGCGTCCTGCCACTGCGCGCGGATCGTCGGGTTTTCGGCGAGCTTGAGGTTTTTAACCACACGCTGCGCGACGCGGTCGCTCTGGATGACGTCGACCTGCGTGGCCATGAAGGATGGTGCCGCACCCCCCGCGTACATCGTGCCGACAATCGGGTCCGGCTTGACGTCGACGACCACCGTGGCCGTGGCGGTGTATTGCTTAGGCAGCCTCAAGCTCACGCCAACGGTAGTGCCCACCGTCAGCACCAGAACGAGCAAGGCCACCCACCAGCGCGCACGCAGGATCGCCAGAAACTGTGTCAGGCTCATCGTCGTTCCTTGGTTCTAGAAAAGGCTCTCGCGCACGTACACCACATCGCCTTCGCGTAGCGGGTCGTCCATCGACGGTTGCACGATCTGCACTTTGCCGTCCGGCCCGCGCCGGTGGACACGCAGGCCTTTTTCGGTGCCACGTTGGGTCAGGCCGCCGCCGGTGGCCAGCGCCTGCATCACGGTCATGCCGCGCTCCAGGCGCAAAGGCCCGGGGCGTTGGACTTCGCCGTAGATATAAGCCAGTGGCGCGCGGTCGACGTAGACCGTATCGCCGTTGACGATGAGCAGGTCGTCGCTGCGGTTCTGGTCGCGGAACATCGCCGGCAGGTCAACTTCCTTGCGGAAAGGTTTGCCGTCACGCGTGCCGACGATCGTCACCAGATCAGCTCCGCTCGAGGCCACACCGCCCGCATTGGCCAGCAGGTCGGAAAGCCGCAAGTCGACGGTTTCGATCGGGAAGCGCCCGGGGCGGTTGACCTGACCGAGCACGCTGGCCTGGTTACCACGCACCTGGATAACGAGCAGGCTGACCTGCGGCTGGCGCACGAAGTTGCCAGTGCGCAAGCCATCGGCGATGAGCTTTTCCGCCTGGCCGACGGTGGTGCCGCCGATGCGGATGCTGCCGAGCAAGGGGTACGAAATCAAGCCGGCGTCACCGACGCGTGTTTCGAGCGACAGGTCGGGGTTCTGGAAGACGCTGATGCGGACGACATCGCCGGCGCTGAGCCGGTACTCCGGGGTCGCATTGGCTGCGGTTTGCGCCAAAGCGCCGCCAACATGCAGGCCGGCCAGGGAACACAGCACAAGCCCAGCCAACGCCGCCCGCCGCAGCAAGCTGCGCAGGAGCGTCAGAAAATTGGTCATCATTTGAGCCCCATCCCCTTGCTGATCGTGCTCGCGTCCAGGCCACTCGCGGCCGGTGCGGCGGCTGGCGCGGCCTGTACAGCCGGTGCCGCCGGAGCAGCCGTCGCCGCGGCAGGCGTCGAGGCCGCCGCATCAGCAAACTTGCCGACATAGTCGATCTTGGCTACCGCGCGCAGGTCTTTCAGCGTGGCGGTGACGATCTCGCGCTTGCGCTCGTTGAGCAAGAACTGTTCGATCGCCGGCGTCGCCTGTTCCAGCGTCACCGGCTGCGACCGCGAGCCGGCGAGCACGACGATCGTGGCGCCGGTGGGCGTCGGCGTCAGCACCGCCTGACCGTCGCGCATCTTGGCGAAATTGCCCAAGCTGGCGAGTGGCAATTGCTCGGCAGCGCGCACCGCCTGGTTGCCCGAGAAGCGAAACTCGTTGGTCTTGAGGAACTCCGTGAACTCGGCGATGTTTTTGGCCGCAGCCAGTTTGTCGCGCAGGCCCGCCACCTGCTCCGGCTTGGCCTCGATGGCAATCTCTTGCAGGCTGTAGATGCGACGCTCGCTGAACAGCGCGGGTTTTTCGTTGTAGTACTTCTTGATCTCTTCGGCGCTGGCCTTGACCGCCGCTTCACCGACTTTTTCAAGATAGGCGCGCGAGACGATTTCGCGCTTGGCGGCGTCGATCTGCTGCATCACGCGCGGGTCGCGGTCGACCTTGGTTTCGGCAGCCTTTTGCAGCGTCAGTTCCTGGTCGACAAGGCGCTCGAGGATTTGTTTCGTCGCCGCATCGGTCTGCTCCGGGCGCAGGCCGCGCTGCTGCTGCAGCACGAAGTTGATCTGGTGGACGGTGATCTCTTCCTTGTTCACCTTGGCCGCAGTCTGGCTGGCGGGTTTGTCGGCCTTCTTTTCGCCACAACCCGCCACCAGCAGCGCCACCGCCGCAGCCAGCCCGATGGACCAGCGGATCGAAGTGGTGCTTGTTTTCACTTGATTCATCAGCAGCTTTCTAGTCACCGGTGCCTGATCGGCGTCGGGAGGGTTGCACGCAACGGCGCTGCGCCGAGCGTAAAACGCGACAGCATCCCAGCGGCGCATCTGCACGCTGGATTACCTTCGCAAGTGTAACGGCAGGTCAGGCCGGCACCGGGGGGTGGCAGGGGCTGATCTGTCAACGAATTGGGGCCTTCGTGAACAAGACCACGGCGCGCTGTAGGCCCGCATCTGACCATGCCGCCGGCCCCGAGTTCCCTAAGCCCTTGGGTCCGCCAAAGCGTCATCAAGCCTTAACACTTGATGCCAACGTGCAGCGCGACAACACCGGCGCTGAGGTTGTGCACATCGACATGCCCGAAGCCGGCTTCTTTCATCATGGCTTTCAACGCTTGCTGGTCGGGATGCATGCGGATCGACTCGGCCAGATAGCGGTAGCTATCGCCGTCGCCGGCAACCCACGCGCCCAGCCGCGGCAAGACCTTGAACGAATACCAGTCGTACGGCGCTTGCAAAGCGGCCGGCACCTTGGAGAACTCCAGCACCAGCAGGCGCCCGCCCGGCCGCAGCACGCGCGCCATCTCGCCCAGCGCGCGCGCCTTGTCGGTCATGTTGCGCAGGCCGAAGGCGACGCTGACAAGATCGAAGCCGGCGTTGGCAAAAGGCAACCGCTCGGCATCGCAAGCCACTGTCGGCAGTGCCAGGCCCTCATCGAGCATGCGGTCGCGGCCGACACGCAACATGGCTTCGTTGATATCGGTGTGCACGACCACGCCGGTGGCCCCGGCCCGGCGCGCAAAGGCGCGCGTAAGGTCGCCGGTACCCGCCGCGATATCGAGCACGCGGTCGCCGGCTTTCACATCGGCCACCGCCACCGCATAGGCCTTCCACGCGCGGTGCAGGCCGAGCGACATGATGTCGTTCATGAGGTCGTATCTCGACGCCACCGAATCGAAGACCGCGCGCACCCGGCGCGTCTTGTCGGTTTCGTCGACGGTCTCGAAGCCGAAGTGGGTCGGTTTCATCGTCCGGGGCGCCGCAGCTCAGGCGTTCAGTGCGAGTGGCCGCAGGACGCGCCACCGGCCGCACCCATCGGCGCGTCGCGGTCGACACCCGCGTCGCGCAGGCGGGCCAGGTAACGCTGCCAGAGCTCGTCGTGCTGCTCGCCCAGCTTGTGCAGATAGGTCCACGAAAAGATGCCCGATTCGTGGCCATCGCTGAATACCGGCTTGACCGCGTAGTGACCAATCGGCTCGATGGCGAGCACGCCGACGTCTCGTTTGCCGGTCTGCAATACCTCCTGCCCCGGGCCGTGGCCCTGGACTTCGGCCGACGGCGAATAGACCCGCAAAAACTCGAACGGCAGGCGGAAAGTACTGCCGTCGTCAAAGCCGATCTCAAGCAGCCGCGAGGTTTGATGCAGGGTCAGCGCGGTCGGCGCCGGTGCCGTTTTGTTCATACGAGAACCCTTTCGATGCCACCGTCGTTGGCGCGTGCGACATAGTCTTCGAGCCAGCCGGCGCCGAGGATTTTGCGCGCCATCTCGACGACGATGTAGTCGGCCTCGAGCAGGCCGTTGGCGAGGTCGCCCTGGTACCGCGACAGCCCTTGCAGGCAACTCGGGCAGGACGTGAGGATCTTCACATCGGCGTTCGACGTCACGCTGCCGGTGGCGCGCAACGCGGTTTCACCCAGCCGCAGTTCTTCTTCTTTGCGAAAACGCACCTGCGTGCTGATGTCCGGGCGCGTCACACCGAGGGTGCCACTCTCGCCGCAGCAGCGTTCGTTTTTCAACACATTCGGCCCGACCAGCGCCTTTACCGTTTTCATCGGATCCTGCAGCTTCATCGGGCTGTGGCAGGGGTCGTGATAGAGATAGCCGGCGCCCTGGTCGGGCAACACGATGCCCTTTTCGAGCAGGTACTCGTGGATGTCGATGATCCGGCAGCCGGGGAAGATTTCTTCGAAGCTGTAACCCTGGAGCTGGTCGTAGCAGGTGCCGCAGGAGACGACGACGGTTTTGATCTCGAGGTAGTTCAGCGTATTCGCGACACGGTGAAAGAGCACCCGGTTGTCGGTGATGATCTGCTCGGCCTTGTCGAACTGGCCCGATCCGCGCTGCGGATAGCCGCAGCACAGATAACCCGGCGGCAACACGGTCTGCACGCCGGCATGCCACAACATCGCCTGCGTGGCCAGCCCGACCTGGCTGAACAGCCGCTCCGACCCACAGCCCGGAAAGTAAAACACCGCTTCGGTTTCGGCCGTTGTCGCCGCCGGATTGCGGATGATCGGAACATAGTTCTTGTCCTCGATATCGAGCAGCGCGCGCGCGGTGCGCTTGGGCAGGCCGCCGGGCATCTTCTTGTTGATGAAGTGGATGACCTGCTCTTTCAGCGGCGCCGCACCACGCGTAGCGCGTGGCGCGGCGGTCTGGTTTTTCGCCCAGGGCTTGAGCAGGTCGTGCATGAAACGCTGGGCCTTGAAGCCGACATCGACCATCGCGCGGCGCATCAGGCGGATCGATTCCGGATTGGTCGCGTTCAGAAACGCCATCGCCGCGGCATTGCCGGGGCGGAAACTCTTCTTGCCCATCTTGCGCAGCAGGTTGCGCATATTCATCGTCACATCGCCGAAGTCGATCTTCACCGGGCAAGGTGACTCGCACTTGTGGCAGACGGTGCAATGGTCGGCGACATCCTCGAACTCGGCCCAATGCGCGACGCTGATGCCGCGCCGGGTTTGCTCCTCGTACAAAAACGCCTCGATCAGCAGCGAGGTCGCCAGGATCTTGTCGCGCGGGCTGTAGAGCAGGTTGGCGCGTGGCACATGCGTCGCGCAGACCGGCTTGCATTTGCCGCAGCGCAGGCAGTCCTTGATGCTGTCGCTGATGGCGCCGATATCGCTGCGCTGCATGATCAGCGACTCGTGGCCCATCAGGCCGAAGCTCGGCGTGTAGGCCGCACTGAGGTCGCTGGCGTGGCTGTCGCTACCAGTCGCGCGCAGCAACTTGCCCTTGTTGAAGCGGCCTTCGGGGTCGACGCGGGCTTTGTAGTCGGTGAAGCCCTTGAGTTCGTCATCCGTCAGGAACCCGACCTTGGTGATGCCGATGCCATGCTCGCCGGAGATCACGCCGTCGAGCTGCCGCGCCAGCACCATGATCCGCGCGACGACCTCGTGCGCGGTCTGCAGCATCGCGTAGTTGTCGCTGTTGACGGGGATGTTGGTATGCACATTGCCGTCACCGGCATGCATGTGCAGCGC
>JANOKR010000069.1:0-7772 GCA_031419315.1 Betaproteobacteria bacterium | reverse complement strand
TGTTCGCCGCCGACAAGCCCGACGGCGTGATCCTCGCGACCCCTAACGCGCTGCATCTGCCGCACGCGCTGGCCTGCATCGACGCCGGCGTGCCGATGTTGCTGGAAAAGCCCATCACGCCGACAGTCGCTGAAGGCCGGCAACTGCAAGCCGCGGCGAACGCAGCCCATGCGCGCATCCTCATCGGCCACCACCGCGCCCACAGCCCGATCATGGCCAAGGCGCGGGAGGTGGTCGCATCGGGCGTGCTCGGCCGCCTGGTCGCGGTGATGGGCAGTGCGACGTTCTTCAAGCCCGACGTCTATTTCGACCAAGCACCGTGGCGGCGCGAACCCGGCGCCGGCCCGATCCTGATGAATATGATCCACGACGTCCACAACCTGCGCATGTTGTGCGGCGAGATCGTTGCGGTGCAGGCTTTTGCATCCAACGCGGTGCGCGGGTTTGCGGTCGAAGATACGGTCGCGATCAACCTGCGGTTTGCCGGCGGCGCTTTAGGCAGCTTCATGCTCAGTGATACCGCCGCCTGCGCGCGCAGCTGGGAGCAGACCTCGCAAGAGAACAAAGCCTATCCGAGCTACGACGACGAAGATTGCTACGTCATCGCCGGCACCAGCGGCAGCTTGGGCGTACCGACGATGCGGCTGAAGACTTATCCTCAAGCGCGTGAGGCGCACTCGTGGTGGCACCCCTTCGACACCCGCACCGAGCCGATGCAGCGCGGCGACCCATTGAAAATCCAGCTCGAACATTTTGGCGCGGTGGTGCGTGGCGCGGCCGAGCCGCTGGTCAGCGTGCGCGACGGCCTGGCCAACCTGCGTGTCACCGAAGCCATCGTGACTGCCGCGAAGACCGGCCGCAGCGTCGAGCTGCCAGCCTCCTGACCGCGTGATTGAATCTCGCCAAACCGTGCCCAAAGAAAGCCCTGCGATGAAAAAAGTCCTCATGCTCCACGGCATCAACCACAACATGTTCGGCAAGCGCGACCCGGCGCAGTACGGCACCGTCACGCTGGCCGAGATCGACGCCCAACTCGCCGCGCTGGGCCGCGAACTCGGCGCCGACGTGACGAGCTTCCAGACCAACAGCGAAGGTGCGATGTGCGAGCGCATCCACCAGGCGTATGCCGACGGCGTCAATGCCGTGCTGATCAATGCCGGCGCCTGGACCCACTACAGCTACGGCATCCGCGACGCGCTGGCGATCCTCAGCTGCCCGATCGTCGAACTGCACATGTCGAATATCCACGCCCGCGAAGCGTTCCGGCATGTCTCGGTTTTTGCCGAGATCGTGCGCGGCCAGATCTGCGGCTTTGGTGTTGACAGCTATCTGCTGGGCTTGCGGGCGGCGGTTTCTGCGGCGTCTGCTGCGGCGGCCGCAAAGTAAGTCGGCAGCGGCGCGCGCAGAGCCGGCACTGGGGTGGCCCGGCTACGTTTCTGGAATTCTTAGGCACTTCGCCGGGCCACCCCCGCGCCGGCTCTGCTGGCAGTGGCGTTGGCGTTCCAGACAGCACCTCACAAGGTCCGCTGCGAGCGACTAGGAGACCAACCTCTGTTTGCCGACTCGGCGGCGGGCGCGCCCTGGGTCGCCGGGCCGCATGGGCAATCGTCTCAGTCGCATTGCGGCCCCCCCGGCGTTTCATCGAGGCCGGCTGGAACACCGAATCAACGCAGCCCCCGGCCAACCCACGTGGCCGTACAACCCAGACAACTTGGCGAGCGGGACCCTGCGCGGCGGAGCAATAGAACGACGGCAAATCGCGACAGATGCCGCACCGCCCGGCTCGACCGACGGCGCGTGACTGCCAGGAGCGGGTGCTCAGGGCCGGCAGCTCCCTGGAATGCCAAGGATCAGTTCGGCGACTCTACCGGCCGGTGATCGAGAGTTTCCTCAACTGCCTTGGCCGCAAGCACCGGTGCCGCTGGGGTCGACTGCTCGCGGGGTCTGCGGGGCCAACGGAATCGGCCTGATGGCAACGGATAACCTGCAGAAGGCGCCCGAGGCGGGCGTTTTCGGCTGCGCTGTGAATGCTGAACAGATCTCCGTTGCCGCGGGGACAGACTCAACCGGTTCGGGTGCCGTGATTCGCTGTGTTCGGGAATCCATGGGGAAGGAGATAGGCGTCTCGAAACACTTCCCTCCCGACACGAATGCCGACGATGCCGTGATCGCGGGCGGCACCGATCGCATGACGCAGCGCCGAACCAATCCGACCTTCATCGACTGGCCGTCACGGCTGGAGCTGAGACTTTAGCGATGGGCGCCCGCAGGACCTGCCGCCAGGGGTGTTTGGCCTGGTGGCGGGGAGACCTCTGTCTTCAAGCGCTTCCGGTCGGGCGCAGTGTCTGCGACAGGTTTCCTGGCCACTCGCAATCATGAATCGAGCCCGTTTGTCGGGTGTTAGGATTAGGATGAAGCTCATCCAGATGCTTGACGGGTCGGCCGCACATCGAAAGCCATGACGATCAAGCAAGACATCCGCTTCTGTACCAGCAAGGACGGCGTCCGTCTGGCCATCGCTTCCACCGGCAGCGGCCCGCCCTTGGTGCGTGTGTTCAACTGGCTGACGGATGTCGAGAAAGACCTGACCAGCGTGGTCAACCGGCACTGGGTCGAGGCACTCAGCCGCGACCACGGCTACGTGCGCTACGACTCCCGAGGCAGCGGTTTTTCCGATCGCGACATCGAACGCATGTCCCTGGACGCCTGGGTCGAGGACCTGGAAGCCGTCATCGATGCAATGCAGCTCGAGCGCGTGCCCCTGGTGGGTATCTCGCAGGGCGCGGCGGTGGCCATCGCCTATGCGGTGCGCCACCCGGAACGGGTCAGCCAGCTCGTGCTCTACAACGGCTACGCGCGCGGCCAGCTCTTACGTGACACCTCCTCGCAGGCGCTGGAACGGGCGCAGGGCCTGGTGAAGGCGGCAGAAATCGGCTGGGGTGCCGACGACCCCTCCTTCCGCCAGGTGTTCGTGCACCGGATGTTCCGCGACGCCACCGCCGAACAGATGCGTGCTTTCGACGAGGTTCAGCGGCACACGATTTCGGGTGTCAATGCCGCACGTTTCCTGAAGATCAACTTTGAGATCGACATTCAGGACCTGGCGCGCCAGGTGCGTTGTCCGGTGCTGGTGGTCCATGCCAAGGACGATCCCCTTGTCCCGTTCAGCGAGGGCCTGCTGCTGGCCTCGCTGATTCCGGATTCGCGTTTCGTGCCACTCGAGGGCAGCAACCACCTGCCCTTCGAATCCGATGCCGCATGGCCGCTGTTTCTGGCGGAACTGCGGGCTTTTCTGCCGGCCGTTCCCTCTGTTCGACCGCACGCGGCTGAACCGGCGGCCATGGCCAGCCCGCTGACACCTCGGCAACTCCAGATCCTGCAGGCCGTGGCGCAGGGCCAGACCGCCAAGCAGATTGCCCGCACCTTGGATTTGAGCCCACGCACCGTCGAGATGCATGTCGCCCGGGTGCTGGCGACCTTGCAATGCAGCAGCCGCGCCGAGGCCGTGCACAAGGCCAACGAGGCCGGCTTGCTGAACTGAAACCGCCTGATGAACCCTTTCCTGCGCAAACCCTTCGCTGCGGCCTGTGTCACAGCCTTCTGCGTCCTGATGGCCAGCGCGGCGTGGTCCCCGGCAAGAGCGCAGCCCTTTCCGAACAAGCCTGTGCGCGTGATCCTGCCGGTTGGCGCCGGCAACCCGGGTGACGTCCGCGCAAGGCAGGTTGCGGCCGGGTTTCCCGAAGTCTTCGGGCAGACCTTGATCGTCGACAACCGGCCCGGTGCCAACGGATTCATCGCCGCCGAAGCCGCCGCTCGGGCACCGGCAGACGGTTACACGCTTTTCCTGGGCAACTCCCTGACGCACGTCTACAACCCTTGGCTGTTTCGAAAGATGCCCTATCGAGACCAGGAGGACTTCACGCCCGTGACGCTGATTGCGGGCGGCCCCTTGATGCTGGCGGTCAACGCGCAGTTGCCGGTTCGCTCGCTCGCTGAGTTGGTTGCGCTGGCCAAGGCAAAGCCCGGCGAACTCAACTACGGCATTGCCGGCGGGCGTCTCACGGACGTGCTGATGCATCAGATCAAGCGTGCCACGGGCATCAACGTTGTCGGCGTGCCGTACAAGGCACCAGGGGCTGACTTGGTCGATGCCATCGCCGGCCATGTGCAGATCACCTTCAATTTCTGGCCGATCCTGGAGCCCTTGGTGAAATCGGGAAAGCTGCGGGTCCTCGCGGTGGCTTCACCGACCCGCCTCGCGGCCCATCCGGATGTACCGACTTTCGCGGAGGCCGGTGTGCCAGGCATCGAGCTGTTTGCGTGGACAGGTCTGTTTGCGCCGGCGGGCACGCCGCCGGAGATCGTCGATCGCCTGCAGCGGGGCATCGCACAAATCCTCCAGGCGCCCGCGCTGCGGGACGAGATCATCCGCTCGGGGTCCATCGTCGGCGGCAGCAGCACGGCGGAGTTCTCCGCGTTCTGGCGCGCTGATCGGGCCAGGACCGGCCAGGCACTGGCCGACGCAGGCATCGCACCGGAGTAAGCCGGCAGGCCCTGGACGCGAGTGAAGCGGGCCAGCACCTCAGGTCTTGACGGACTCCCCGGCATCCACCAGCCAATGGGTGGCATGGCAGGGGGCAAGAACAAGGCGATCAAGCACTACTACCGTAGTCGTTGGCCGCCAGAGCGGTAATTCAACGACTGTCGCCCTCTGGCAGTGCTCAGCACAATTCCTCTCACCGTCGCGAACCCCGCTGAAGCAGCGCACCGAAGCACTGCGCCCACGGCGACACGGCGGACCCACCGGCAGACCCTTTCCTGGGCACCGCCACCTGTCATCCCTGGTTGACCTCGAGAGAAACGGAACCACAAAATGAACACGCAACGCACCTTGCTGATGACCATCGCCATGTCGCTCACTCTCGCGGGAGGGCTTGCCACGGCGCTCACCGCCTCGGCCCAGGGCGTGCAGCCCGCCGCCGCAGCGCCGCAACTGCCCGCGGGATTCAAGATCGTTCTCGACAACGAACACGTGCGGGTGTTTGAGAGCACGTTCGCCCCTGGGATGGTGGTACCGGCGCGGTTCTACCCGCGCCGCACCGTCTATGTCATCAAGGGACCGGCACAGATGACAACCCAATTCGCTGACGGCAGGGTCGAGACGCTGACTTCGGCAACCGGTTCGGTGAGGACGGTGGCCGCAGGCATGCAGACGGTCAGCAATGTCGGCAACAACGAGGTTGTCGTTCTTGTCGTGATCGACAAGCGCGACATTCCCGCGGCGCCGTAGGTCGCGCGGCAGCGGGTCGCCGCCGGGTTCCGCGCAGGCATCTTCGCGGTTCGAGGTACTGGTCCGGATGGCCGCTTCGGGGCGGCAAGTTCAGTGCCGCCAATGTCGGCTCGGGGTCGGCATGCGCCAGTCGGGCGCGCGATCTCGCCGCCGGACAGCTGACATCCAAGTTGGCTGGCCCGACACCCGCCTTTCATGGCTGCCGGCGGTCGGCCATTTGCGGGTACTGGCGTGCGGCTGGTTTGGAGCAGGTCAGTTGTTGATCCTGACGTGGCCGGGATCTACGGCGTCTTCGAGATCGACATGGAGCACTGCCCGAACTGCGGCGGCGAGCTGAAGATCATTGCGGCCATCCTGGAGCAGCCGGTGATCGAGAAGATCCTCATGCACCTGGGCTTGCAGGCCCGGACGCCGCCTCGTGCTCCGGCCCGTGACCAGGCGCTGCAAGCGGCCTGAGGCTGCCCGACCGTGACCGTTCAGGCGACCCAGAACCCCGGGGCCGCTGGAGTCGACCGCGTCCGCGTGTTTGCCGGATCTGTGGAAGTGCCCTGGTGACCAGGGATAGCCCGCAAACGGCGCCTGGGAAGGACGATTTTCGGCGGCGGCGTCAACGCTCAACAGACTGCAGCCGCCTCCGAAGACAGATTCAAGCGCACCAAGCGCCGTGCTCGGTCGTGTTCTGGGTGCCTTGGGGAAGGAAAGACGGCGTTTGAAAAGCCTATCCTCTGGTCCGAAGGTCGAAAGCTGCATCCCCGGTGTCCCTGCACCCTTCACATGAACAGGTGCTCGCCCGCGTTCTCGCCACCCGGCACGACGCAGTTCACGCGCTTCAGGTCGCCCGGCACGTGCCCGCCGGCGTCTTTGATGCTGCCTTGCCGGTCTATCACGGCCTCGGGCGTGGCCACGGTGCCGGCGATGACGAAGTCGCTGGGCAGCCCGGTCTTGATTTGCTCGATGGCGTGCCTGACGCTGTCAGCGTGGCCATGCGCGATGTCGCCTGGTTTTTGCGCAGCAGTTGTTCGATCCGCCCACTCATGGCTGTCGGGGCCGCCAGTGTCGCCGGCAGCGGATTCGGCTGCACTTTGGCCACAGGCCTAACGCCTGCCGAACTTGTCTTGGCGGCTCTGGCTCTCGTCGTCCGTCTCACCAAAAGTCGTGCGGGGCATCGCTCAATTCATGAAAGTTTGGGCGTAGCGAGCCGACCAATTGGCACCTCAACTTCACGGATGCATTTTGATGTTTGTGCAACGACGGGGCCTCTTAGCCCTTGGAGTTCTCAGCTTGGCCGGCTGCGGCGGTAATGGCGGCGATGCTGAAGATCCCCCCGGTCCTGAGATGGGCTCTGCCCAGACGACAGCCGCTGATTCAGCAATGTATCGCGTGACCTTGCGCAACCACTGGACGGCTGCGGCATTCTCAACCCGGTTTCCGTCCGGCGCCCACCTGACCGGCATCGTTGGCGCCACGCACAGCGCTGGGGTTGACTTCTGGGCGCTTGGCGCACTGGCCAGCACCGGCATCAAAGACATGGCCGAGCGAGGTCGAAAGACGCCTCTTCTGGACGAAGTGGCCAACGCCATCACGGCAGGTACCGCCGAATATGCGCTCAGCGGCGACGGCGTGGCCCTTGGCGGGCCAGAGGTTTCGCTGCATTTCAACGTCAGCACTCGATTCCCGCGCGTCACGCTGGTCAGCATGCTGGGTCCCAGTCCCGATTGGTTCACCGGTGTGGGGGGCGTTTCTCTGCTTCGAGAGGAGAAGTGGCTACGGCGTCTGGAGATGCCGCTTCGGGTCTATGACGCAGGCACTGACGATGGCACCACTTTCGGGTCGGCCAATGCGGTTTCGAGTCCCGCAACGCCCGTCCAATCCCTGAGCACCGACATGCAGGACTCCGATCTACTGGATGGTGTCCACCGGATCACCGGACAGGCCTTGGCTTCTATCCTATTTGAGCGTCTGGCCTGAGTCAGGCTGGGCAGCCTGGTGAGCGACGCACAAACCGCCGGCCTGCGGTGTGTCCGGGGATCAGGGCTCACCTGTAACCGACGCGGTCGACAGGCGCCTGGGTGGCACTGTCGACCCTTTGCAGGTCGCAGCCGACTGCAAAGACCGCATCAAGCGGAGTCATCGGCCGTGCCTTGGCGGGCATGGGCGAGCACGAGGGTTGTTCGAACTCTGTCTTCTCGGCGAAAACGGGGCCATTCGAAGCATCTGGGCTGCGCGGCCAAGCGCTGCGGCATCGCGCTCAAGCAGACCTTCGCCAAGGAAGGCCGCGAGCTGCGCCGCAAGGCCGGCGGCTACGCGCACGCCAAGCAGTTCCGCCGCCTGCGCCGCACGGTCAAGCGCCAGCGCACGATGCTGGGGGCGCTCATGCGCGATGCCCAGCGCGGGCTGAAATCAATTTCGCAGGGCGTTGCGCAGCATGAGCCAACAGCGTTTGCCATCGCTGAGTTGATGAAGTGGCTGGGCCGGGCCGAGC
>JANOKR010000068.1:0-2938 GCA_031419315.1 Betaproteobacteria bacterium | reverse complement strand
GCCATTGAAAAAACCGACCCATCAGTCCGAGCGGACTCGTGTTTGGAACGCCAACGCCGACTCTGCGCGCACCACTGCCGAAGCGCACCACTGCCGCAGCGTGCCACGACAAAAGCGCGCAACACGGCCATCGGTCTGACTCGCCGTGCCGCCCATTCATCGGGCGCAACGGCCGCTCATCGCGCGCAGTCGGCACCTTGTCGCAAGGCCCTGGTGCAGCCGCATGGTGCTGCCTACAGTTCACCCCAACGCAGCCGGCAAACCCGCCGCTGCAAGGTCAGCAGCACTACCCGCACCCAGGAGCCCACCATGTCACAGACCTTCACCACCAAAGCCCTGTCCTTCGGCTTCGCCGCGATGGTCACGCTGGCGATCACGATGAGCCTGGACGCGCTGGCGACCAGCAAACAGGCGAGCGTGTTTTATGCCGGCCAGACGATCACGCAGACCGCTTGTCTCGATGCCAGCCGCGATCCGCGTTCTTGATCCTGTCATTCATGCCGGCAAATCGTTCGTCCGTCACAAGCGTGATGCGGGCTGTACGCTGACTGCATAGAGTTCACTCGGGGCGCGTTTCCTGTGCGCGCTCCGGACCCTTGTTCCTCTGGTCCGAAAGAGCGCGATCCGCTCAGACGGGCCCTCCTCGTTTGAGGCCGGTGTCACCGTGGGGTGCGCCGGCCTCTTCTGTTTTTCGTGTGCTCGCCGTGTTGGCGCGCGACGCCAAGCCGCGCAGTCGCTACATCTGGCGAAAGACGTGGGTGTAGCTGCGGCTTACCGGCAGCACTTCACTGCGGCCGCGCAGGTAAACGTCGGCGGTTTCATTCGCGCCGCGCACCACCTGCGCGACATGCTGCAGGTTGACGATCACCGAGCGATGGATCTGGACAAAACGCGCCGGGTCGAGTTCATCGGCGAGCTCGCGGATCGGCTTGCGGATCAGCGCCTCACCACCGGCCCAGACGACCAGCGTATATTTTTCGTCGGACTTCAGATAGACCACCTCGTCGACCGGGATCAGCTTCAGCGCGGCGCCGACCGAGGCCTTGATCCATTGCAGCCACCTGGCCTGCGGCGCAGCGTGATGCATGCCGCGCTGCTGCAAGGCCAGCGCAAGCTGTTCGATGACGGCATCAAGCGCAAGGTCGACCGCCGGGGCTGCAGTGCTGCGCGATTGCAGCCGCAACACCGTTTGCGCCAGGCGCTCGGGGTCGATCGGTTTGACCAGGTAGTCGACGGCACCGTGCTCGAAGGCGGCCAGCGCGTACTGCTCAAAAGCCGTGACAAACACGATCTGCGCGCGCCCCCGCATCGAGCGTGCGGCTTCGATGCCGTTGAGGCCCGGCATATGCACATCGAGGAAGACGATCGCCGGCGCGTGGTCGTCAAAAAGCTCCACCGCTTCACGGCCATTGCGCGCCTGCGCCACGATCGACAACTCGGGCCAGGCCTTGGCCAGATGCGCTGCCAGATGCTCGCGCAGCAAGGGTTCGTCGTCGGCGATCAGAGCGGTCGGCGGGGTGGCGTGGGCGGAGGCGGCGGGGGTGCGGGTGGGGGCGTTCATGCGGGTCCTGGGCTCAGGCTCGGGCTGATGGCTAGGCGTCAATGGGCGCGATGATGATCTCGGCGCGCAGGCCGTGCGGCTGGACTTCAGTCAACGCCAGCCGCGCCCGCCCCGCGAAGGATGCATCCAGCCGCGAGCGCAGATTGGCCAGGCCAGTGCCGGTGCCGGTGCTGCCGTCGTGCCCGAGCACGGCGCTGTTGGACAGCCCGATCCCGCTGTCGGCCACCCAGAACGTTAGGGTTGCGCTGGCATCGCGGCGTGCACCGACGACGATCTGCCCGCCGTCTTCGCTCGGGTCGATGCCGTGGCGCACCGCGTTTTCGACGAGGGTCAACAGCGCCATGCCGGGAAGGTATTCGCCGTGCAGCGCGAGGTTGATGTCGATCACAAAACGCAGCCGGTCGGGCATGCGCATCTGCATCAACTCAAGGTACGAGCGCACCAGCGTAACTTCATTGCCGATAGTGGCTTGTGCTTCGTGCAACCGCGGCATTGCGGCGCGCAGGTAGGCGATCAGGCTCTTCAGCACCTCGGGCGCGCGCGGCGAGCCCGACTCGACCAGGGCTTGCACATTGGCCAGCGTGTTGAACAAGAAGTGCGGCTCGATCTGCGCGTGTAGCAACGACAGCCGCGCATCCAGCGCCTGGCGCTCAAGCGTGCTGCGCTCCAGCGCAAACTGCAGCGCCTGCGACCGCGCGCTGGCGTCGCGCTCGCGCAGCAGCGCGGCGAAGGTCACGATCAGGCCGAGGGTCGATCCGGTGCCGGCGATCCACAGGAAACCCAGCATCGCGCCGGGGTTGCTGTGCAGCGCCTCGATATTGCCGCCGACCCACAGCAGGTACACCAGCAAGGTCGCCACCGGCGCGGCGATGGCCACCGCCAGTACCGGCACCAGCCAGCGCGGCATCCACGCCGGCATGCGCTCGTGCGGCCACTGCACCCCCACCGCGTAGGCCAGCAGCAGCGCCATCGACAAAAACAGCGTGCGCCCGAGCAGCACCGGGAACGGTGTGATGAAGATCGGGCTGAGTACCGCGGCGGCCAGGGTGCCGAGCGTCAACGCCAGCAGCACGCTGCGCCCGCTCAGCCGCAGGCGGGGCCAGCCGGCCTGTGGTGCGGGCGCGGCGGGTGGCAGTGGCGCTGGTGATGGTGGTGACTGCGGCGTCATGGCCGGCGGGGAGGGCATGACCCAACGATAGCGCGCTGCCGATGAGTCCGCTTCTGGCTTGCGACGAACGACGGTTTTTGTGTTGGGGCGTTGGTGCGCGCGGAGGCGGCATCGGCGAGCGCAGAGCCGGCACGGGGGTGGCCCGGCTCCGTTTATGGAATTCTTATGCTCTCCGCCGGGCCACCCCCGCACCGACTCTGCGAACCGCC
>JANOKR010000067.1:0-4398 GCA_031419315.1 Betaproteobacteria bacterium | reverse complement strand
GAAAGTGACTCGCCCGCCGGGGCGACATCCCGGCCGGCGGCAGCCACCAACAACTACAAGACCCACTTCGCCAAGAGACATAACAAGGCCGCGCGTCAACGCGCAAGTTTGAGAGCCGCCGCTCTCACGAAGCGGACGCGGTAGTGGATCAGCGTGTCACATGCCAGCAGCGCAAACAGCAGCAGCCCCTGGAAAACGCCGGTCAATGATTTCGGCAGGCCCAGCCGCGACTGCGCAAGCTCGCCACCGATGTAGAACATGCTCATCAGCACCGCTGAAAATACGATGCCGACTGGATGCAGCCGGCCGACAAAGGCCACGATGATCGCGGCGAAGCCGTAGCCCGCCGGGACATAAGGCGTGAGCTGGCCCAGCGGCCCTGCCGCTTCGAGCCCGCCGGCCAGGCCGGCCATGCCGCCGGACAGCAGCAGCGCCGTCCACAAAGCGCGACGCGACGAAAAACCTGCATAACGTGCTGCCGCAGGTGCAAGGCCGCCGACCTGCAATTGAAACCCGCGGTAGGTGCGAAAGAGAAAGATCCAAAAACCCAGCACCGCAAACAGCGCGATGATCAAGCCGATATTGGCGCGCAGGTTGTCGACCAGGCGCGGCACCTTGGTCACCGCCAGGAAGGTGATGCTCTGCGGGAAGTTGTAGCCCTTGGGGTCTTTCCAGGGCCCGTAAACAAGATAGCTCAAGAGCATCTCGGCGACGTAGACCAGCATCAGGCTGACGAGGATCTCGTTGGCGTTGAAGCGGTCACGCAGCAGCGCCACGATGCCGGCCCAGGCCATGCCACCGAGCACCCCGGCAGCGAGGATCACGACGACGATGCCGCGGCCCAGAAACTCGGTCTGCGGCCCGGCCTGCATCGCGACCCAGCCGGCGGCCAGCGCGCCAGCGACAAACTGCCCTTCGGCACCGATATTCCAGACATTCGAGCGAAAACACACCGCCAGCCCGAGCGCGATCAGAATCAGCGGCGTGGCCTTGATCGACAGCTCCGACAGCGCATACAGGCTCTTCACCGGCTCGTAGAAAAAGACCTGCAGTCCTTTGACGGGGTCCTTGCCGAGCAGCACAAAAAGGCCGACGCCGACGATGACCGTGATCAGCAGCGCCAGCAGCGGCGATGCCATCGACATCAGCTTCGACGGCTGCGGCCTTGCTTCAAGCTTGAACATGGTCAGCCTCCGGTTGCGCCCGCGTTGGTCCGGTACGGTCGCCGCCGCCGCCGCCGGCACCGCTGCCGGCGCTACTGCCGGGTGATGCATCCCAGAGCCCCGACATCCATTCGCCGATCTGCGCCACGGTGGCCTGCGCCACCGGCAAGCTGGGCGACATGCGGCCCTGCGCGATGACGATCAGGCGGTCGGAGATCTCGAACAGTTCGTCGAGCTCTTCGCTGACGATGAGCAGCGCGCAGCCGGCGTCGCGCAGCTTGAGCAGTTCACCGCGGATCAGCGCCGCGGCGCCGACATCGACGCCCCAGGTCGGCTGCGAGACGATGAGCAGCTTCGGGTTCGCATCGATCTCGCGGCCGACGATAAATTTCTGCAAATTGCCGCCCGACAGGCTCTTGGCGGCTGCCCCCGCACCACCGGCCTTGACGTTGAAGCGGTTGATGATGTGCTCGGCGAGCACACGCACACGGTCGGTCGAAATCCAGCCCGCTGCCGAGACCGTTTCGGTGCGTGTGAGCAACGTGTTCTGGGCCAGGCTCAAGCCCGGGACCGCACCCCGCCCGAGGCGTTCTTCGGGCACAAAGTTCAAGCCCTCGTGGCGCCGCCGGCGCGGCGAATGGCGGGCGATATCCTTGCCAAACAGCGTGATCGACCCGGCCGGCCCACGTGGGTCTTCACCCGACAGCGCGGCCATCAATTCCTGCTGGCCGTTGCCAGAAACACCAGCGATGCCGACGATTTCGCCGGCATGCACGTCAAACGAAATGCTCTTCAAGTCCATCCCGAACTGGTCTTGTTTGGGCACGCTCAAACCGCGCACCGCAAGCACCCGGTCACCGGCAGCACGCGCTTCGTGTTTGAGCTGCGGCGGCTCGGCGCCGATCATCAAACGCGACAGGCTGGCGTTGGACTCCTGCCGTGGGTCGACCTCGCCGGTGACCTTGCCACCACGCAACACGGTGCAGTGGTGGCAGAGCGCGCGGATCTCGTCGAGCTTGTGGCTGATATAGAGGATCGAACAGCCCTTGGCGGAGAGTTGGCGCAAGGTCACAAAGAGTTTCTCAACCGCCTGCGGCGTCAGCACCGAGGTCGGCTCGTCGAGGATCAGCAGTTGCGGGTTGGTCAACAACGCGCGGATGATCTCTACCCGCTGGCGTTCGCCGACCGACAGCGTGTGCACCGGGCGCAGCGCTTCGACATCGAGCCCGTAGGTGTGCGCCACTTCGTCGATGCGGCGCGTCACGTCGGCGAGCGACATCGCCTTATCCAAACCGAGCCAGACGTTTTCGGCCGCGGTCAGGGTGTCGAAGAGGCTGAAGTGCTGGTAGACCATGCTGATGCCGATGCCCCGCGCGACCGCCGGGCTGGCCACTTGCACGGCCTTGCCGTTCCAGCGGATCTCGCCTTCGTCGGGGCGCACCGCGCCATAAATCATCTTCATCATCGTGCTCTTGCCGGCGCCGTTTTCGCCAAGCACGGCGTGGATCTCGCCGGCCTTGACGCGCAAACTGACCTTGTCGTTGGCGCGCACCGCGGGGTACTGCTTGCTGATGCCCACCAACTCGAGCCGGAGGGTGTCGCCGGGGCTGTCGTTGGCGTTGTCGTTGTCCATGTTGTGGCCCGTGGTTGTTGGCGATTTCGATCGGGTTTCAATCACGCCGGTAGCAACAAGTGCCGGCGACCCAGGTTTGCGCCAGGTCGGTTTCGTCGCCCGCCGTGATCCAGGCGAACAGCTTTTCGTGCAGGTCGCGCGCAACACCTTGCCGGGCTGTGGCCAGCGGCGATGTTGCCCAGTCCCACACACCGATGTCGGCGCTGCAACCGATATCGAATGAGCCGATCTCATCCGCCAGATGCAGGTTGTTCGCCGCGCCGCGGGTGGCCGCATGCAGCAGCGCAAAAGCCGTGACCCGGGTGCCGGCCAGCGCCTGCACCTTGTAGGCATCGAGCATCGTGCGCCGCATCGACAAGCTGGTGCCGCCACCGACGTCGCTGGCCAGGCTGACACCAACACCGGCGTCGGCGGCGGCTTGCCAGCCGAACAGGCCGCTGCCGAGAAAGAGGTTCGAGCTTGGGCAAAAAGCGATCTGCGCGCCGCGCTCGTGCAGCAGCGCGCGATCGTTGTCGTCGAGCCAGATGCCATGGCCGAGCACCGCGCGTTGATTGAGCAACCCGTGGCGCGCGTAGACGTCCAGGTAGCTGCGCGCGGCGGGGAAAAGCTCGGCCACCCAGCGCACTTCGTCCCGGTTCTCGGCGACATGCGTCTGCATGTACAGACCCGGCGTCGATGCGAGCAGCTCACCGGCCATCGCCAGTTGCGCGTCGCTCGAGGTCGGCGCAAAACGCGGCGTCACCGCATAGACCAGCCGGTCGCGGCCATGCCAGCGTTTGATGAGCGCATGGCAATCGCGCTCGGCCTGGTTGACGTCGTCACACAGCGCCGCCGGCGCGTTGCGGTCCATCAGCAGCTTGCCGGCAATCAGCCGCATGCCTCGCGCCTGCGCGGTGCCGAAGATCGCGTCGACCGAGCCCGGATGCACGCTGGGGTAGACACAGGCGGCCGTCGTGCCGTGCGCCAGCAGCGCGTCGGCAAACTGCGCCGACTGTGCGTGCGCATGCTCGGGATCGGCCATGCGCATCTCGGCGGGGAAGGTATGCCGGTCGAGCCAGTCGAGCAGCTCGGTGCCCCAGGAGCCGATGACGTCGATCTGCGCGCTGTGCACATGGCTGTCGATGAACCCGGGCAGGATCAGCCGGCCGCGGTGGTCGATCTGCGGCCAGCTCAGGTCTGGCGTTAGAGATTGCACGCCGGCGATGCGGCCGCCGTCTATCAGCAGCCATTGGTCAGGGCGCCAGCGCAGCGCGGCGGGCTGCACATCGTGCAGGCCGGGATCGGCGCTGAAATCGAGCAGGTCGCCGCGGATCGCCAGGCGCGTGTTTGAAGCGGCGCCGGCCGCGATGCCGGCTACCCTGGACGGCGTGGTGGACGGTGCGGCGATCACTTCGGCGCCCTCGCACGCGGCGCCGGCAGGGCGAGCTCGGTGGCGACCTCGCGCACCTGCTCGCGCAGCCACTTGCAGGCGGCGCTGACATGGCTGCGTTCGTGCCAGAGCTGGTAATAACTCAAGCGCGGAAAAATCACCGGGCAGCGCAGCACCTGCAGCGGCAGCGCATCCAGATAGCGCGTGCAGAACTGGCGCCCTGTGGTCAGCAC
>JANOKR010000066.1:0-1957 GCA_031419315.1 Betaproteobacteria bacterium | reverse complement strand
ACGGCGAGCGCCTTTGGCTGGCTGCTGGCCTATTACCAGATCCCGAAGGCGCTGCTCGCTGGCGTCTCGACCTGGGGCATGGGCGTCACGGCGACCGGCTTTTTTATCGCCGCGGTATTCCTCGTCGTCGGCTGTTTTCTCGACGCGATTCCCGCGATCATCATCGTCGGCACGATCCTACAGCCGCTCGCACAAAACGCCGGCATGGACCCGGTGCACTTCGCGATCGTCGGCATCGTCGCACTCGCCTTCGGCCTGGTCACGCCGCCCTACGGCCTGTGCCTGATGATCGCCTGCGCGGTGGCCAAGATCCGCATCGTCGATGCGCTGAAGGACACCCTGATCATGCTTGTGCCGATGCTGCTGGTGCTGGCCGCGATCATCCTGTGGCCGAGCATCCCGTTGTTCCTGCCCCGGCTGTTCCCGCCCGGCACGCTGTAGGCCCGACTCAACGGCAACGAGCTCATGATCGGATTCACGCCGCTGTCGCCGCTGTTCGGCGCAGAGACCTCCGACGTAGACCTCTCGCGGCCGCTGTCCGACGAGCTGTTCACCGAACTCGAGCGAGCGCTCTATGCGCACCAGGTGCTGGTGCTGCGAGCGCAGTCCATCACGGCGGCGCAGTTCGTCGACTTCGCGCGCCGCATCGGCCCGCCGCAGCCGCATGTGATCGACCAGTTCCACCACCCCGAAGATCCGAACATCCTGATCCTGTCCAACGTCAAGAACGACGGACGGCCGACGGGCTTGCAGGACGCCGGCTCCTATTTCCACACCGACTATTCCTACTTGCAAGTGCCGGCGAGGGCGACGACCCTGTACTCGCGCGTGGTGCCGCGCGTCGGTGGCGACACGCTGTTCGCCAACCAGATCGCTGCCTACGACGACTTGAGCGCGGCGATGAAAAAACGCATCGAGCCGCTGTTCGCGGTGCATCACTACGGCAACCGCAACGACGTCGATGCGGCGAGCCGCACCGCGGCATCGGCCTTGAGTGCCGAGCAGAAGGCACGCATGCCACTCATCACGCACCGCATCGCGCGAGCGCACCCGGTCACTGGCGCCAAGGCCTTGTACGCGGTGTCGGGCAGCGCCTTCAGCATCGTCGGCATGCCCGATACCGAAGCGCGCGACTTGCTCGATGAACTCGCCGCCCATTCAACCCAGGCCAAGTACCAACTGCGCCTGCGCTATGGCGTCGGCGATATCGTCATCTGGGATAACGCCGCGCTGCTGCACTCGGCGACGCTGATCGACCCCGATGACAACCGCACGCTGTGGCGCGTCACGCTGCTCGAAGTGGCGGCTGACGCGGCCGCGCCCGCCGTGCTGGCGCCGGCCTTCGGCTAGCGTGGTGTCGCGCCAGCCCGGTGTCACGCCGGCCTGGTGTCGTACTAGCGTGGCACGATCTTCGCGCCGGTGAGTTTTTCCTGCGCCTCGACCAGCGAGGGCACGAACTTCTCGCCGTAACCCAGCGCGCAGGCCAGCGTCAACGACTGGTGAACCGCTTCGCCCACAACGGTAGGCACGGCCAGATTTTCGGCCAGGTGGGTGTAGTAGCGGATGTCCTTGCGGGCGTTGTTCATCTCGAAGCGCAAGCCGGCCAGATCGCCGTCGAGCGTTTTGCTCATGAGCTGGAACAGGCCAGAGTTGACACCGCCGGCCGAGACCAGCGCCACCAGTTGCTTGAGATCAACGCCCGCCCGCTGGCCGACCGCAAAAGCTTCGGCCGTCGCGGTGCAGATCGCCTGCGCAATGAAGTTGTTGAGCAGCTTGATGACATGCCCGGCACCGGCCTGGCCGACGTGGAAGACGTTCTCGGCAAAGGCCTGCAACACCGGATTGAGCAACGCAAATTGCGCGTCCGTGGCGCCGACCATCACGTTCAAGCGCCCGGCCTCGGCTTCGAGCGGCGTGCGCGCCAGCGGTGCGTCGATGTACTGCACCCCCTGGGCCT
>JANOKR010000065.1:0-15137 GCA_031419315.1 Betaproteobacteria bacterium | reverse complement strand
GGGTTGCCGGGGTAGGCGTAGGGCAGGTTCTTGATGAAGTGCGGCAGCTCGTTGCTGGTGTATTTGCCGCTGAATTCGGGGCCGCAGTTGATGTGGTATTCGCTGTTGACCTGCCAATGCACGTCGAAAACGACGAGGGTGTCGACCCCCAGCGCGCGGCAGCGGCGGTCGATCTCGCGATGGCCTTCGATTGCCGCTGCGCGGCAGCCAAAGTGCGGGCCGGGGAACTCCGACAAATACATCGACGGCACATGCGTGATCTTGGCGGCGAGTGCGAGCTTACCCATTGCTTCAGGCTCCCCAACGAGGAATGTGATGGCTGCCGAGCGAGACGCAGATGTTTTTCGGCTCGCAAAAAACCTCGTAGCTCCAGATGCCGCCTTCACGGCCGACGCCGCTGGCTTTGGTGCCACCAAAAGCCTGGCGCAGGTCGCGCACATTCTGGCTGTTGACAAAACACATGCCGGCTTCGACGGCCGCGGCGACGCGGTGGGCGCGGCCGACATTTTCGGTCCACAAATAACTCGACAAACCATACGCGGTGTCGTTGGCGATTTGCACCGCGTCGGCCTCGGTGTCGAAGGGGATCAGGCAGGCCACCGGGCCGAAGATTTCGTCCTGCGCGATTTTCATCCGGTTGTCGACATCGGCAAATACCGTCGGCAGCACATAGTGGCCATGCTGCACCCTTGCCGGCAGCGTTGGCGCGGCCAGGCCGCCGCAGAGCAGCGTCGCACCTTCACGGCTGCCAAGCTCGATATACCCGCGCACCTTGGCCAGGTGCGCGGCGCTGATCATCGGGCCGATGAGGGTTGTTTCGTCGAGCGGGTCGCCAACGCTGATGCGCCGGGCGCGTTCGGCAAATCGATCCACAAAGCGGGGGTACAGACCGCGCTGCACGAGGATGCGTGAGCCGGCTGTGCAGCGCTCGCCGTTGTTGCTGAAGATCATGAACAACGCCGCGTCGAGGGCACGTTCGAAGTCTGCGTCGTCGAAGACGATGAAGGGGCTCTTGCCACCCAGCTCCATGCTGTATTTCTTGAGGCCTGCCGCGCGGATGATGCGGTTGCCGGTGACGGTGGAGCCGGTGAACGACACCGCACGCACGTCGGGGTGGCAGCACAGCGGCTCGCCGACTTCGGCGCCGTAGCCGTGAACGATGTTCAGCACGCCGGCCGGCAAGCCGGCTTCGAGGCTGAGTTCGCCCAGGCGCGCCGCCGACATCGGGCTCAGCTCGCTCATCTTCAGCACCGCGGTATTGCCAAACGCCAGGCACGGCGCGACCTTCCAGGTTGCGGTCATGAACGGCACGTTCCACGGGCTGACCAGCGCACACACCCCGACTGGATGAAAGACGGTGTAGTTGAGATGGGTCGGTGTCGGGTAGGTGTGGCCGTCGACGCGGGTGCACATCTCGGCGAAGTAGTGGAAGTTGTCAGCCGCACGCGGGATCAGTTGTTTCTGTGTCTGATTGATCACCTGGCCGGTATCGTTGGTTTCGGTCCTGGCTATTTGCGGCACATCGGCGCTGATCAGGTCGCCAAGCCGATGCATGACTTTTGCGCGCTCTGCAGCGGGTGTGGCGGCCCAGGCGGGGAAGGCTGACTTGGCCGCTGCGACAGCGGCGTTGACCTCGTCGGCGCCACCACGCGACACTTCGGCCAGCACCTCCAGCGTTGCCGGGTTGCTGGTCTCGAAGCGCTCGCGGCTGGATACCGCGCGGCCATTGATCAGGTGCTGGATGTGCATGAAGGTGGTCTGTTCGCTGTCGGTTCGCTTTCGGCTCGCTGTCCGTTCGCTGTTGCTTGCCTAACGCCCAAAGTCAGCTTCACCGACGATGGTGTTGTGCAGGCTGCCGATGCCGTCGATCTCGGTCACGACCTCGTCGCCGACATTGACGTTGATCACACCTTCTGGCGTGCCGGTGAGAATCACGTCGCCGCTTTGCAGAGTCATGAAGTCACTCAGGTATTCAATCAGCGCCGGGATGCGGTGGATCATGTTCGACGTGTGCCCCTGCTGCGTGACGCGGCCGTTGACCAGCGTGCGCAGCGTCAGCGCATGCGGGTCGGGCACCTCGGCGGCAGCCACCAGCCAGGGCCCGAGCACGGTGCCGCCGTCGCGGTTTTTCACGCGCAGGTTGGGGCGGTACCAGTTCTCGAGATAGTCGCGCACTGCGTAGTCGTTGCAGACGGTGTAGCCGGCGACATGCAAAAAAGCGTCGGCTGCGCGCACCTTGCGTGCGCTGCGGCCGATGATCACCGCCAGTTCACATTCGTAGTGCATGAAGCTCGCATCCGCGGGCCGGCGCGTGTGGCCGCGGTGGCCGATCAGCGACCCTAAGCCTTTCAAGAAGACCAGCGGTTCGTCCTGCGTCGACACGGTCAGCTCCTTCGACAGCTCTTTGACATGGTCGGCGTAGTTCAGCCCGAGCGCGATGATCGTGCCGGGCTCGAACGGCGGCAGCCAGACCACCGCGGTCTCGTCGAGCACCCGCCCGTCAGCGAGTTGCACACCAAGCGGGTGCGGGCGGGCGCTGTGGATTGCACCGGCGAATGCGACGCGGGCGACGCGGCCGGTTTTCATCGTCACGACGCAGTGCCTTTCGATTCGGCCAACGCCGGTGGCAAGTCGAGCCGCCCGACGCCTTCGATCTCGACACTCAAGCACTGGCCTTGATGCAGCAGCGGCGCGCCGGGGCACAGGCCGAGCAGCAAGATGTCGCCGGCCTGCAGGGTCATGAATTCGGTCACGTCGGCGAGCAGCCGCGCCACCGGCCGTTGCATGCCGGCGGTGCTGCAAGCCTGCACCACCTGGCCATCGATCTGCACCGTGATCGACAGCGCATCGGGGTTGGCAATCGCGTCGCGCGCCACGACGCCAGGCGCCATCGCCAACGAAGCATCACGCGCACGCAGGCGCACCGACGGACGGTAGTAGCCGTTGAGATGGGCTAAGCAAAAATCGGCAACCACCGTGTAGCCCGCGACCACATCGAGCGCTGCGTTTTCGTTGATCCGGCAGGCACTGCGACCGATGACGATGCCCAGCGTTGCACCGACTTCGACGCCGCCGCCGTCAGCCCGCACCCGCGGCGCGGCGCCATCGGCAATGAACGTGTTGCGTGGTTTGATGTACAGCACCGGCGCACGGGGCGGCGCCTTGTACGGCGCATGGAAGACCACATCGCCCAGCGCCGCCAATGAGCCCGGATGGTTCATCAAGCAGCCGTAGACCGCGCCGCTGAGGCGGTAGGGCGGGATGTCGATGGTGGCGCCGCTGGGCATCGTCGGATTGGCGTTGGGGCGGTCGGGCGCGGGGCGTTTTGTCACTGGCATGTTAACAATGCGCTCGCTGCATCCAGCGCAAAATCGGCGCAGACTTCAGGTTTCGCCAACCCGCCGTGGAGGTGTCACCGTGATGCATTGTTTCGATAGTCGCGCTGGCCGCAAAGCCGGCCCGGGACAGAGCCGCAGCACAGCCGGGCCGTTGGCAGGCGCGTTGACGCTGGCCGCGGTGCTGGTCAGCCTGCCCGGCTGCGCAGCCTACGGCCCTGGCACGCTGAAGGTAGGCGACACCGAGCCGGCGGTGGTCGCGGCGATGGGCGCCCCGACCACGCGGCACGCGCTGGCTGCGGGCCAGAGCCGGCTGGTCTACGCCCGCGGCCCGCTGGGCAAACATACCTGGATGGTCGATTTGGCAGCAGACGGGCGCATCGCGTCGATCCGGCAGGTGCTGGTCGAGCGCGAACTTGGCGCCATCGAGCCGGGGCTGGCAGCTGAAGCGCTGCTGCGTGAATTTGGCCCGCCGGCCGAACGCCGTGCCGGCGGCCTGGCCGGCGGCGAGGTCTGGTCGTACCGCTACGCGAACTACGACTGCCGCTGGTTCCAGGTCTCGCTCGGTGATGACCGGCGGGTCACCAGCGGCAGCTTTGGCAACGACCCGGGGTGTGAGCCTTATTACGACAGTTAGGCTTTGCGGTCTGAGTGGCCGCGACCGCCCGACGGGCCTTGGTGGCGCGGCACGGTCGGCATCACCAGGTCGAAAGCCGCTGTCGCCACCGTCTGGCCGTTGATCAGCAGGTCCACCGCATGCCGGCCGGCGTGGTAGCTGCGTGTGGTGATCGGCCGCACCGCATGCTGGCGCTGCAGGCTGCGTGTTTCGCCGGGTGCCAGGTCAACCGCCCAGCCTTTGAAGACTTTGGCCGACGTGCCGCCATGGGCCTTGACATGGTGCACCGCGTAGTCGACGACGAGTTTTTGTCTTTGCCGCGCGCCGGAAGTGATGCTCACTGCGAGCTGCATCGATTCGCCCAGTTTGATGCGCGCCGGTGCGATCGACATCGTCAGCGTACCCTTCAACGCCCGGCCAAGCCCGAACGCCGCGAGCACGCGCCGATCGCCTCTTTTTATCAACGAGCGGCTGGCGTGGCGCAGCACCGCGGCGCGTTCGGCATTCGCGCCGGGCAGATGTTGTTCGACCCAGGCGGCGACCAGGGCAGGGTGGTCCTTGCCGATATCGTTGAGGTGGTTGGCGACGCTGCGCCGCACGTAGGGGCTGGGGTCGTCCTGCAGCGCCAGCAGCAGCGGCAGCGTCGGCGCCGGATCCCTGATCAAGGCCTTGAGTTGCAGCCCCCAGGGCAGGCGCGGGCGGCTGCCTTCGCTGACGAGGCGGCGCACATGCGGGCTGGGGTCGGTGGCCCAGGATTGCAGGGTCTTGAAGGTCAATGCGGGGTGCTGTTCGATGAACGGCCGGATCGCCCACTCGGCAGTGAAGCGCTGCGTCATCGCATGCAGCGCTTGCAACGCGCGCGGCACTTGCGATGTTTGTTCGACGCCGCGGCGTTCGATGAAGATGCCCACCGGCCACAGCACCCACCCGGCGAGGCCCACATCGCCGGGTGCGAGCTTGCCGATTTCGACATGGTCAGGCGCTGGTGCCAGGGCGGCTTCGATGAGCCGCGCAGCAGTCTCAAACCTGGCCGGCAGCGTGGCTTCGAGTGCAGCGGCGATTTGCGTCGCGCGGGCTTTCATCTCCAGCGCATCCAGGCCCGCCAGCGCCGCTGCGGTGAACCGTTGGGCATCAAACGCCGGCCAGACCCGTTTGAAGTGGCGCGCTGCGGCATCCACCGCCGCTGCGCCGAGCAGGTTCTTGAAGGGCTCTGCCATGGCGGGCCTCAAACCCGCACCGGCAGGTGCCGGAAACCGCGGAAGCGCATCCGCGGGTCGCGTTGCGGCGGGCCGGCGCTGTCGATGCGTGGATAGCGCGCGATCAAGCGCCCGATCGCCACGCGTGCCTCGAGCCGCGCGACGTTCATGCCGGCGCAGGCATGTGCGCCATGGCCGAATGCAAGATGCAGGTTGGGCTTGCGTGTGATGTCGAGTTCATCCGGACGCAAGAACTGCGCCGGGTCGCGGTTCGCCGCGCCGATCGCCAGCGTGAGAAAGGTGCCGGCGGCGACGGTCTGGCCACCCAGCTCGATGGGCATCGTCGTCAGCCGGTTGTTCAACTGCAAGGGGCTTTCGAAACGCAGCAGTTCTTCGACCGCTGACGGCAACAGCGCGGGCTGTGCCACCAGGCGATCGAGTTGGGCGCGCTGCGTCATCAGCGCATGCAGGCCGTTGCCGATCAGGTTGGTAGTGGTTTCATGGCCGGCGTTGAGCAGGAAGATGCAGTTGTGCAGCAGCTCGGTTTCGCTGAGCTGCTCGCCACCGTCTTCGCCCTGGATCAGCCGCGTCAGCACATCGGCCTGTGGGTCGCCGGGGTGCAGGCGGCGCCGCGCAACGAGCTCGCGCAGATAGGCGCAGAAGTTGATCACGGCGGCGTTGCCACGCAGCAGCACATCAGACCCGGGCGCCGGCTCCAGCGCTGACAGGATGGCCAGCGACCAGGCCCGCAGCGGCCCGCGTTCTGCTGGCGGTACATCGAGCAGGTTGCCGATCACGTCGACCGGAATCGCAGCGGCAAAATCCTCGACCAGGTCGGGCTCGGCCTTGTCGGCAAGCTGGTCGAGCAGGCTGTCGACCAAGGTGATCAACCCGGGCTCCATGCGTGCGACCGCACGCTGGTTCATCGCCCCCATCAGCAGGCGCCGCACGCGGGTGTGCAGCGGCGGATCGTTGAAGACCAGGCTCGTGGTGTGGTGTTCGAAGAGCGGCGAGCCGGCGCCAAACTTCGGCGCGAACTCGCGCACCTTGTCGGAGCTAACGGCAGCGCTGCGGTAGATCGCCGCGACATCGTCGTACCGGGTCAGCAGCAGCGCGTCCGGCCCGAGCCGGTGCGCCGGTGCGGCCTGGCGCAGCGCGGCGTAAAACGGATAGGGGTCATCGACAAAACCCGGCGGCGGGTTGGCCAGCGTGAAGTCGCGCAGCGACGCGGGTTCGATGTGCGGTTCGATGCGCGGGTCGATCGGCGGGTCGATCATCTGATTTGGCTCGGGCCTCATCGGCTGGGCATATCCTTGGCCGTATACCCCAGGCTCACGGTCGCATCAGCGGGAATCGCCGGCATCGTCGCGTTCCAGGCGATCCAGGCGTCGCGCATCGCCGCCAGTCGCTGCGGTTGAAGTGGCGCGTGGTTGGCACGCTCGCGTTCGTCGGCGTCAAGGTTGAAGAGGTACTCATGGCCGTCGACCATCAGGTACTTCCAGTCGCCATCGCGGTGGGCTCGCTGGCCGCGGTGGTTCATGCGCCAGAACAGCGGGCGATCGAAGCGCGTGCCGGGGTCGGCGAGCACCGGCAGCAGCGACACACCATCGAGCGGATGGTCGATGTCGGCGGCAACACCGGCGGCGGCGAGCATCGTTGCCGACCAGTCCATCGTCATGCATTGCTGCGGCGTTGTGGTGCCGTTGGTGCTGGCCGGGATGCCGGCCGGCCAGTGCACGATCCACGGCACGCGAATGCCACCTTCGGTCAAGTCCATCTTGCCGCCGACCAGCGGCCAGCTGTCGGAAAAACGCTCACCGCCGTTGTCGCTGGAGAAGACGACCAGCGTGTTGTCGGCGACGCCCGTTCGGCGCAGCGTGGCCATCACACGCCCGATGCCTTCGTCCATGTGGTGGATCATGCGGCGGTAGGTGTGGATGTCGCCGCCGGTCAGATGGAACAGGTTGGCGGCCACCGCCGGCGCGACGGCCGCGTCGTCACGCGTTTCCCACGGCCAGTGCGGCGCGGTGTAGTGCAGGCTCAGGAAAAAAGGCGCCGCCCTGGCGTCGCCGGCGACAGACCCGATCCAGTCGCAGGCGCGGTCGCTGATCAGGTCGGTGAGGTAACCCTCGGTGGGGCTGTCTTCGGTGCCGGTGTACAGATCATGTGTACCGTTAGATGCACAGTGGCTGAAGTAGTCGACACCGCCGGACATCGGGCCGAAAAATTCTTCGTAGCCCGAAAGCAGCGGGCCGAAGGCGGGCGGATAGCCGAGATGCCATTTGCCCATCAATGCGGTGCGATAGCCGCTCGCCAGCAGCAGCGACGGCAGGGTCGGGTGATCGACCGGCAGGCCGAGCGTGAGGCTGCCGCGGCTCTTGCTGTTGATCGGTTCTTCGGCAGCGCCGCGCAGCCGGTATTGGTAACGCGCCGTCATCAGCGCAAATCGTGTCGGCGAGCAGACCGGCGAGTTCGAATAACCCTGGGTAAAACGCAGCCCCTGCGCAGCGAGGCCATCGAGCACCGGCGACACCGCGCCAAAGGTGGCGTCGCGGCCGCCGTAACAGCCGAGGTCGGCATAGCCCAGGTCGTCGGCAACGATGAAGATGATGTTCGGGCGCATGGCGGGCGTTCGTTGCGATTTCAGGCCGCGATAATCGCCCGATGTTTACCGGCATCGTTCAAGGGATTGCCCGCGTCAGCGCCGTCACCGAGCTTGCCGGGCTGCGCAGCTTCACGCTCGCGCTGCCACCGGGCTTTGCTGCCGGCCTCGAAGTCGGCGCGAGTGTGTCTTGTGACGGTGTGTGCCTGACCGTGACGCGCATCCACGCTGGCGCGGTGCCCAATGCAGCCGACGCTGTCGATTTCGACGTCATGCAGCAGAGCCTGAACCTGACGACGATTGCAATGTGGTCGGTGGGCAGCCGCATCAATGTTGAACGTGCAGCGCGTGATGGCGCCGAGATCGGCGGCCACCCGCTTTCGGGGCATGTCGACGTGATGGCGCGCATCGTGGCCATCCGCCAGCCCGAGAACAACCATGTGCTGCGCATCGAGGTGCCGGCGGCGTCGATGCGCTATATCTTTGCCAAAGGCTATATCGCGGTCAACGGCGCCAGCCTGACGGTCGCCGAAGCCGACCGCCGCGGCGGCTGGTTCGAGGTCTGGTTGATCCCCGAAACGCTGCGCATGACGACCTTTGGCGACAAGCAGGTTGGCGACGCGTTGAATATCGAGATCGAACGCGCAACGCAGGTCTTCGTCGACACCGTGCGCGACACCCTGGAAGAGCGCCTCGGCCCGCTGCTGCCGGTGCTGGAGGCCTTAGCACGCGAGCGCGGGATCGATGTCCAGGGGCTCGCTGCCCCGCTGCCGCGGATCGACGGCTGAGCACCGCGGTGGGCAGCTGGTGCGCGCCAGGCAACCCTAGGCCGCGCCGGTCTTTCTGGCCGCCGACAGGCGCTGCCGCAGCGCTGGCGCCGTCTTTTCGATCGCGCGGTTGAACGCGCGCGAACCCAAGTCCGCCGCATGCTGCCGGATGAACCGCTGCACCTCGGCGGGATGGGCTCGCATCAACTCGCGCAGCACCCAGCCCACCGCCAGGTCGACATATTTGCGGCGATCAGCAACGCAGTTTTCGATCAACGGCAGCGTTTGTTCCAGCGGCAGGAAGACTGCGTTTTTGCCGCTGTAGTGGATCAGGCTGGTCAGCGACAGGCGCCGCAGCCATTCACTTTGCCCAGTCGCGTTCCAGGCCACAAGCTGCGGGTAGACGGCCTCGAAGTCTGCTTCGAGCAAGCGCGAAACGATGCTGCCAAGCATGTCGCTGTGGCACCAGTTGTCGACGCGTTCGGCCCAGCCGCGCACCACGGGCCAGAGGCCGGGTGGAGGCGTCTTGCCTTTTTGCACGATCGGCTCGACATAGGCGAGCGCCGCGAAAAGCACGTCGCCATAGGGTGAGGTGCGCCACAGCGCATCCCAGATTTTCAGGGCCTCGGCGGGCGGTGATGCGGAGAAAGAAAATCCAGCTTTCACGCGCGCCCGCAAAGCCGGGAAGCCGATGCCCAGGTGCTGCAAAGCGGAGCCGCGGTCGAGCCGGATCGCTTCGCCCCGCGTGGGGTTGCCGATGGCCATCAACGCGGCGGCAACTTCGTCGTGTTCGGCGCTGAATCGGCGCATCGGCGTCGGTGGTTGATGTGGGTTGATGGAGGCCGCGGCTGGCTGCTCAGCGCGCGCGCCGCGGTTTGGGCGCGCCGGCCTGGTTGGTGGCCGCCACGCCGGCATCGCGCAACGCAGCGTCGATCAGCGCGTCGGCCATCCACAGCGCGGTGCGCTCGACTTCACGGTCGCGCAGGCCCCAGATGTCCTTCAGGATGATGTACGGCTCGATGCCATAAACCACCGACAGTGCGTGGTGCAGCCGGTCGCGCACGGTTTGTGGCAGCAATGGCGCCAGCGGCGCAATGGCATGTTCGTGGATGCGCACGCGGTGGCCGCGGCGATACGGTTCTTCTTCGAGCAAGCCGGCGCGTTCGAGCGCCCATTGCTCCAGCGACAACTGCGCCGCGGCGCGCAGTTGGGGCTCGAATTCCTTGAAGCGCGGGAAGGTTTGCACAAAGAGTTCGCGCACGCGCTCGCGGCCGTCGGCACTGTCTGACGCAAAACTGCGCACCGGGCCGAGCGAGGTGTCGATGACCGCCGTGATCAGCGCGCTGCGACTGGGGAAGTAGCGGTAGGCGGTGGCACGCGAGACCTTCGAGCGCACCGCGACTTCGGCCACGGTCGGGATATGGCCGTCCTGGCGGATCACGTCCATCGCCGTTTCGAGCAGCAGCTTGAAGGTCGACGCGCGCACACCACGCTCTGGCGGTTGCGGGGGTTCGGTGAGTTTGTGTTTGAGTCGAACCATGACGTGGGACACATTGCAGGCGAAGGCGGGCGCTCGTTGCGCCGGCTTCGGGTTAACACGGTCTGTTCGGGGCCTGCTTGCGATTGCGGCGCGGCAGGCTCGCCCCTATGATGCGCCAGTTCCATTTTGAGATGCAAGTCTCAAAATCACAAACTGATCTTGATCAAACCGCCGTCGGGTTTCGATCAGGTCTCGATCAGCTCTCACACCGCCTTCAAAAGGTCCGGGCCGATGCGTATTGCTAGCTGGAGTTGGGGTGGCCGTGACCAGGTCGGCCTGGTGTCGCCCGATGGCCGCGAGCTCACGCCGCTGGCGCTGACTGACGCCTCGCGTGGTGCGCTCGGGCTGATCCAGGCGCTTGCTTCAGGCAGCTCGCTGCCAGCAGCGGCGGGCGCGCGGCTGCCCGTTGAAGCGGTCACCTTGCGCGCGCCGCTGCCCAAACCGCTGCGCAGCATTTTTTGTGCTGGGCGCAACTACCACGAGCATGCCGCCGAGCTGGCGGGCACGGTCTTCCGCGACAGCCTGCCCGACAAGGACGCCTGGCCGATCATCTTCACCAAGCTGCCCGAATGTGTCATCGGCCCGCACGATGTGGTGCGCCTGCCGGGGGCGGCGGTGACAACGCAGATCGACTACGAATCCGAGCTCGCGGTGGTCATCGGCCGCGTTGGCCGTGACATCCCGCGTGCGCGGGCAATGGACCATGTTTTTGGCTACACCATCGTCAACGATGTCAGCGCGCGCGACGTGCAGGTGCGGCATCAACAGTGGGACCTGGGCAAGAGCTTCGACACCTTCTGCCCGATGGGGCCGTGGATCGTCAGCGCTGATGAAATGGATGGCCGCGACACCCGCGTGCGCGGTTGGATCACGCCCAGCGGCGGCAACGCTGAGCTGCGCCAGGACGGCCACACCCGCGTCATGATCTTCGACATCCCGACGCTGGTCGAGACCTGCTCGCGGGGCATCACGCTGTACCCGGGTGACGTCATCGCCACCGGCACGCCGGCGGGGGTGGGCATGGGGTTCAAGCCACCGAAGTGGCTGCAGCATGGTGATGTGGTGCGCATTCAGATCGATGGCATCGGTGTCATCGAAAACCGCTTCGAGTGACCACGAAAACGCTGCCGCAATGACGCTGCACCTCATCGACCGCGTGATGGTTGAAGAAGCCGGCGAGGGTGACGTCGTGTTCTGCGTGCATGGCCTGGGTGGCAGCTCGAATACCTTCACGCCGCTGATGCCGGCGCTTGCGCGCCAGCGGGTGGTCCGCATCGACCTGCCCGGCAGCGGGCGTTCGCAGCGTGTCGAAGGGCCGCTGTCGATCGAGCGCTTCGTCGATATCCTGCAGTCGGTGTGCGCGCGGCTGAATGTCGACCGGGCGCATTGGATCGGACATTCGCTGGGCACCATCGTCTGCCAGCATCTGGCGGTGGCGGCGCCGAAGCTGGTGCGCAGCCTGGCGCTGTTCGGCCCGCTGATCACGCCGCCCGATGCGGCACGCGCGGCGATCAGCGCGCGTGCCGCCAAGGCGCGCGATGAAGGTGCCGCCGGCATGCAAGAAATCACCGAGTCGCTGCTCAACGCTGCGTTGTCGGCCGATACCCGCCAGCGCCTGCCACTGGCGGTGGCCTTTGTGCGCGAAAGCCTGATGCGCCAGGACGGTGAGGCCTACGCACGCAGCTGCGACGCGCTTGCCGCCGCACAGCCGGCGGCGGTGGAAAGCATCAGCGCGCCTGTGCTGCTGGTTACCGGCGACGAAGACGGCGTCGCGCCACCGCAGGCGGTGCGGTCGATGGCCGAGCGGCTGCACGCGGCCAAGTCGGTGCGCGTGGTGGTGCTGCCACGCTGCGGCCACTGGACACCCATCGAGCGGCCCGAAGAATGCCAGCACGAGCTGCGCGCATTTCATCTGTCCATCCAACGCTGAAAGAGTCCACGCGATGGCCGACGTGCAATTCACCAATGTGCGCATCTTTGACGGCGGAGGCGAGGTGCCGTTCACCGGCGACGTGCTGGTCCAGGGCAATCGCATCTCGCGTGTCGTCAAGACCGCCTTCGGTGCGCGCAGCGCACCGGTGATGGGTGCGCAGCTGATCGATGGGGCCGGGGCCTTTTTGATGCCGGGCATGGTCGAGGCCCATACCCATTTTTCCTGGAACAACCAGCCGACGCTGGAGTCGATCCAGCGCATGCCGCCCGAAGAGCACATCCTGTGGTGTGCCGAGGTCGCCAAGCTCTACCTCGACATGGGCTGGACATCCTGCGTCGGCGCCGCAGCCGCCAAGCCGCGGCTCGATGTCGTGACCCGCAACGCGATCAACGACGGCACGATTGTCGGCCCGCGCTACATGGCCGCGGGCCAGGAGATCACGGTGCCGGGTGGCCTGGGCGACACCACCGCACCACATCTGCCGCAGCATGAATTTGCCTTTGGCGCGATCGTCAGCGGTGCTGAGGAGATGCGCCGGTGCGTGCGCATGATGGCCAAGTACGGCGTCGATTCGATCAAGATCAATTTGTCAGGTGAATCGATCACCGGCATGCCCAGCGAGATGAGCCAGTTCACCGAAGAAGAGGTGCTCGTCTGCGTGCAGGAAGCCAAGGCCTGGGGCAAACGGGTGGCTGCGCACGCACGTTCAACCTGGGCCGTGAAGACCTGCGTCAAGCTCGGCATCGAGGCCATCTACCACGCGAGTTTTTGCGACGAAGAGGCGCTGGACATGCTCGAGGCGAAGAAGTTCGAGCACTTCGTCGCCCCCGGCCTGGCCTGGCTGATCAACACCTGCCACCACGCCGGCGAATGGGGCCTGACCCCCGAAGTCACCAAGAAGATGGGTTACCACCGCGAGCTCGAAGCCGCGGTCGGCTCGATGCGCGCGATGCGCAAACGGGGCATCCGCATCCTGCCCGGCGGTGACTACGGTTTTGCGTGGACACCGCATGGCACCAACGCCAAGGACCTGGAGTACTTCGTCAAATGGGTCGGCATGAGCCCGATGGAAGCGCTGCTCTCGGCCACCGCCTGGGGCGCGCCGATGATGAAGCTGGGTGACAAACAACTCGGTTATATCCGCGAAGGTTGCCTCGCTGACATCCTGCTCATCGACGGCGACCCGCTCGCTGATATCACCGTGCTGCAAGACAAGGCGCGCATCCTGGCGGTGATGAAGGACGGCGAGTTCCACCGTGCGCCGCCGCTGCGCCAGTCGGGTCTGTCGACACACACGACGACGCGCACGGCGATACGCACCGCAACACGCTGGGCGGCCTGAAGCCGAAAGGGGAACGCGATGGACTCGACACTCTCAGTGACACGAAGGGCCGCTCCCGAGGTACCTGACCCCCTCGGGGGGCGGTCGCCGCAAAGCGGCGGCCTGGGGGTGCTGTTCACCAATGTCCGCATCCTCGATGGCACGGGCGCCAACCCCTACACCGGCAGCCTGCTCGTGAAAGGCAATCGCATCCGCCAGGTCGGGCGCGGCGCTTCAGCGATCTCGGCCGCCGACGCGCAGGTGATTGACGGCGCCGGCGCGACGCTGATGCCCGGCATGTGCGAGGCGCACACGCATTTTTCCTGGAACGATTCGGCTACTTTGTCGGGCATCCAGCAGATGCCGCTAGAAGAACATGTGCTGTGGTGCGCCAAGGTCGCAAAGAAATACCTCGAAGCCGGGTTCACGTCCTGCGTCGGTGCGGCTTGCGCGAAGCCGCGGCTCGATGTCGTGATCCGCAATGCAATCAACGCCGGCCAGATCCCCGGCCCCCGTTACCTTGCCGCAAGCCAGGAGATCACGGTGCCCGGTGGCCTCGGCGACGAGACCCTGCCGCACTTGCCTTTTCCCGAGTTCAGCTTCGGTGTCAACGTCAACGGTGCCGATGAAATGCGCAAGGTCGTGCGCATGTTTTTGAAGTACGGCGTCGACTCGATCAAGATGAATCTGTCGGGCGACAACTTCACCCCGGACTCGCCCGCCGAAACAACCTGGATGACCGACGCTGAGGTGGCCGCGGCGATGGAAGAGGTGCGCATGCGCGGCAAACGCGCGATCGTGCATGCCCGATCCGCCGCCAGCGTGAAGCAGGCGCTGCGCCATGGGGTGCAACTCATTTACCACGCCAGTTATACCGACAGCGAAACGCTGGACATGCTCGAAGCAGCGAAGGACCGGATCTTCGTGGCGCCGGGTATCGGCATCATCTACGCGCTGCTCAACGAGTCCGATCGCTGGGGCATCACACGAGAAGTGGCCACCGGCATGGGCTACCAGCGCGAGTGGGAAGCGGCGCTCGAATCGCTGTCGAAGATGCACAAACGGGGTGTGCGCGTGCTGCCCGGTGGTGACTACGGTTTTGCCTTCAACCCGCATTACCAGAATGCCCGCGACCTCGAGTTTTTTGTCAAGTACCTCGGCTTCACGCCGATGGAGGCGATCCGTTCGACGACGCTGTATGGCGGCCAGATCATGATGAAGGCCGACGAACTCGGTGTCATCAAAGACGGTTTTCTCGCCGACCTGTTGCTCGTCGACGGCGACCCGCTGGCGAACCTGTCGATCCTGCGCGACCCGAAACGCATCCTCGCGGTGATGAAGGACGGCGTGTTCGCCAAGGCGCCCGAGTTCGCATCACAACGCCGCTGGGAGCGCGCGGCATGAGCCTGCCCGGCCGCCCGAAAGGCGAATTGACCGCAGCGCGTGGCGCGGAGGTTGCCTGATGAGCCGCCCGCAGCGCCTCGCGCTGTGGCTGCTGGTCGGTGGCCCGATCGCGGTCTTCTCGCTCTGGGCGATGTTCGACAACACCCGCCTGTACTTCGTCACGCTGCTCAATTCGCTGACGCTGGCGTCGCTGTATTTCATCGTTGCCAGCGGCTTCACGCTGGTTTTTGGCCTGATGCGCAACGTCAATCTTGCGCATGGTTCTTTGTACCTGCTCGGTGGTTATGTCGCCTTCATCGTCGCCGAGCGCACCGGCTGGTGGGTGCTCGGGGTGGCGGCCGGGTTTGCTGCCGCTGCGGTGGCGGGTTTGCTGATCCAGGTGCTGATCCTGCGCCACATGCAGGGGCAGGAGCTGCGCCAGAC